>CAYLKG010000021.1:0-26257 GCA_964384195.1 uncultured Aliarcobacter sp.
TGTTTCTTACGAGTTTTAGATATATTTTTTATGAATTTAACGTGCGAAAGTTAAGTAAAAAAAGTAATAAAGCTCTTAACTAGAATTTTTGAAAAAATAAGTTTAAATTAAATTTAAGAAATGTATAATAATTAGATTAAACATAAGGAGCTAAGATGAAAATAGAAGCGCAGACAACCCAAGCTTTGGATATGTACAAACAAAATGCAAATATAAATTCTAAAAGTAAAAATGAAATGGCTAAGAGTGAATCTTTAGAAGAGATTGCAAATGATTCTGCTACAAGAGTTACTCTGTCAATGAATGCTCAAATTATATTGTTTGAAATAAATACTAAAAACAATTCAAAAGGTGGTGCTATTGCTCAAGGTGGATTATTTTCGCAAGATAATTTAAAAGCAGAGCAAAAAGAGCTTTTAGATTTTCTTGGAGGTAAAGAGACTCTAGATGGAATGAGTCTAAAAAATATTGGTTATGAGGGAAAGCCAATATTAGATTTAACTGTTGATGAAGCTAAAGAATTAGTTGGTGAAGATGGTTTTTTGGGGTAACTCAAACTTCAAATAGAGTAGCAAATTTTGTATTTAATTTTGCAGGAGATGACTTAGAAAAACTTCAAAAAGGAAGAGATGGTATTATTCAAGGTTTTGAAGAAGCCAATAAACTTTTTGGTGGAAATTTACCTGAAATTTCATATAAAACACAAGAGAGAACTTTGGCTTTAATAGATGAAAGAATAAATGCTATAAAAGAGAATAAGAATTAAGTTCTTAACTTCCTTTATATAGTTTTATAAATCATAATTGTTAGAACAAAAATATTTAATATAAGTACGAATTTTTTGTAAGATGTTGCTTTTGTTTTCTCTTTTACTTTGATTCCAAAATATACACCGATAACTGAACCTATACCTATGATAGCACCTTCATAATAAAGCATATTTCCATATAGTGAAGTTGATATAAATCCTCCAATTGAAGAGAAGATTACAAAAAATAGTCCTAAAGCCGTAGCAATTTTTAGATCATATTTTAAAAATCTAACTAAAATTGGAAGAAGCATTAAAGAGCCACCAATTCCAATACTCATAGCAAAAATACCAACAAAAAAACCAATAAAAGAGAGTAAAAAGATACTTTTTTCATCTTGTTCTATCTCTTGTGAAGCAGGAGCTCTAAAAAGAGTGTAAATAGTATAAATTAAAGTTGCAATAAAAATATATTGAAGGTAGATATTTGGAATATTTGGTAAAAAATAACCACTTGCTAAGCCACCAAAAACAGCCCCAACTCCAAGACTAAAACCATCTCTAGTTAAGCCTTTGATTTTTTTTGAGTTTAAAAATGAGCCATAAATAGAAGAAAAAACCATTTGCATAATTGATATTGCAACAGCTTCTTTCATTACAAAACCAATTAGTAAAAGCATGGGAATTAGAATGCTTCCACCACCAATTCCAAAAAAACCGGAAGTAAAGCCAGTAATTAAGCCAAACGCGATTAGTTCTAATTCCAATTTTTAATCTTTTTTAGTTGAATTTAATGTTTCAATAAAGTTGTTATACTCTTTTTCAAGAATATTATTTTTCTCTTCTTCTGTACACTCCTCATCTTTTTTTATAGAGTGTTCAAGATGAGCTATTCTTTCTATTAGGTATTTAAACATCTCTTTATTTATGTCTGGTAATTCATTATGTGCTAATTTATCTCTTCTCCCATCTTTTTTTATAATTCTTGCAGGTACTCCAACAGCAGTTGAATTTTCAGGTACATCAACAACTACCACAGAGTTTGCCCCAATTTTTGAGTTTGCTCCAATAGTTATGTTCCCAAGTATCTTCGCTCCACTTCCAAGAACCACATTTGATTTGATTGTAGGGTGTCTTTTCCCTTTGTTTAGACTTACTCCACCTAAAGTTACACCTTGATAAATCAAAACATCATCTTCAATAATTGCAGTTGCTCCAATAACAACTCCAATTGCATGGTCTATAAAAACTCTTCTACCAATAGTTGCTGCTGGATGTATATCAGTTTTTGTAAAAAAAGAAGATATTCCTGAAATAGCTCTTGCAATTTTTTTAAAACCTTTGTAATAAAGCTTATTTGCAACTCTATGATTTATTATTGCCCAAACTCCTGGATAGTTAAAAAATAGTTCAAAATTTGAATCTAAAACAGGGTCATTTAACTTTGGAACAGAAAAATCTTCTTTGATGGTTTGCCATAAGCTAAGTTTTTTCCCATCATTCATCATCATAATAACTCCAGATAGTTTTTAAATAACTATTATCATTTAAATATTTTTTTAGTATGTCGTAAGTTTCATTTGGTAGTCTCTTACTTAAAATAGTTTGTATCTCTTCAGTGTCATAATCAATATCATCTAAAATATCTATAATTTTTTGTGACTCTAAAAGTTTTTCTAGTACAACTTCATCATCTTTGAATACAACATTTACCTCTGTTGGATGTGAAAATAAATTGTGTTTCATCCCTAAAGTATCTTGATATGCACCAACATTGAAAAACCCTAAGAAATAATCCTCTTTATTTAGGTTTACATCATGTAAATATAGAGGTTTTTGCATATCAAAAGGTATCTCTCCATCACTATCACAAGTAATATCCCAAAGGCTTGCACTTCTAGTTGGTTTTTTATCCAAATGAGTAATTGGCATAATAGGAAACTCTTGATTTATTCCCCAGTAATCAGGAAGAGATTGGAATAGTGAGAAGTTAAGAAGATATTTCTCTTGAATGTTTTTGTCAAATTTTCTTAACTCTTCATAATCATCTACTTGTAAAAGTGATATTGCTTTTTTAATAATTTGATGTGTTAAAATTTCAGCATTTGATCTATCTTGTAAATCTATATATCCTAAATCAAAAAGAGTTAATAGTGACTCTAAGTGGTCGATACTATCGTGCATAAACTCGTAAGCTTTTTTCTTTGTCATATCTTTAAATAAATCAGATAATTCTTGAATAAGCGGAGGATTTACCTCTTTTAGTTTAAGATGACTCAACTCATATTCAGCTGAAAATAGCTCTAGAACAGGTGCTATTAATACAGTTGAAGCTGCACTAATAAATCTTCCAGATTCAGTAAAAATATTTGGTTCCTCAACACCTTTTTGTCTAGCAATCTCTTTTAAAGTAAAGACAACGTCACTTGCAAACTCGCTTAAAGAGTAGAATCTTGATTGTTCATAAGCGCTATATTCAACACTTAATCCACCACCAATATTTATAGAACTTAGTTTTTTTGCACCTAAATTTTTAAGTTCAGCATAAATATGTCCCGATTCTCTTAAAGCTTTTTTCAAAGGTTTAATAGTATTCATTGCTGAACCTATATGGAAGTGAATCATTGTTAGTAAATCTTGAAGATTGTTATCTTGTATAAGTTCAAAAGCTTCTAAAATTTCTGTAGAAGTTAAACCAAACTTAGAGTCAATTCCTCCACTTTTTGCCCAAACCCCACTTCCACCGCTGTGAAGTCTTACTCTTAGACCTACATTTGGTGCTTCCATTTTTGTTTCATTTAAAACTTCAATAATCATTTCAAGTTCATTTAAACCTTCAATAATTACTGTAATATCATGCCCCATACTTTTAGCAATAAAACAAAGATGAATCATCTCTTTATCTTTAAAACCATTTATAGTTATTGGACTTCCCATATTGTTGTACGTCATAGCAATAATTAATTCAGCCTTACTTCCTGCTTCTAATCCATATCCATATTTTTTCCCAGCACTTACAAGTGGATGAATGAAGTTTGGTAGTTGGTTAACTTTTAGAGGAAAAACAGCGTTAAATTTTCCTTTATAGTCATACTCTTTTAAAGTTGCATTAAAAGTGTTAAAAAGAGTTCTTATCTGTTTTTTTGTAATGTGAGGAAATCTAAGAAGTAAAGGACCTTTAAAACCTTGTTTTCTTACATCTTTTACAATAGAGATTAAAGAAGGAGAACAACTATAATCAACTTTTACAACACCATCTTCTATATAAAAATTATTATCACCCCAAACATCTATTCCATATTTATTTTTCATCTTAAAAATCTCCTAACATTAAAGTAATTTCTTGTTTTGTTTCTATATTTTTTGTATATATTGTTCCATTTTTTAACTCATTTTCACCTATTAAAGCAACAATATTACACCCTAATTTCTCAGCCACTCCAAAATGTTTTGCAAAACCTCTTGGGGTATATTCTAAATGTGTTTTTGTAGTTTTTCTCTTTTTTATAGTAACCTCAAAAGCTTTATTTAAAGATGCTTCATCTAAAACACCAATATAAATAAAATCCTCATTTTGCTCTTTTTTCTTAACTAATTCTAAAAGTCTTTCTATTCCTATTGCAAAACCAATTCCAGGTGTTGATTTTCCACCTAAAAATTCAACCAATCTATCGTATCTTCCACCACCTGCTATTGCACTTTGTGAGCCTATTTCATTGCTTACAAACTCAAAAGCTGTTTTGTTGTAGTAATCAAGCCCACGAACTAAATTACTATCAACTTCATAAGAGATATTGTTGAAATCTAAAATCTCTTTTAATTTATTAAAATCTGTATTACAAGAGTTACACAAATTATTTGTAATTTTAGGAGAGTTAGTTAAGAGTGATTGACATTTTTCAACTTTACAGTCTAAAACTCTTATTGGATTTGTTGCAAGTCTTCTATTACAATCTTCACAAAGTTCCTCTTTAAAACTTGATAGATGTTTAACTAAATTTTCTTTATATTTTGGCATACAATCAGTGCAACCCAAAGAGTTTAGTTTTAGTATAAAACCAATTCCAAAAAATTCTAAAATCTCTTTTATCATAATGATAATATTTGCATCTTCATAAACAGTATCTAAGCCAAAAACTTCACATCCAAATTGATGAAATTCTCTTAATCTTCCTTTTTGTGGTCTTTCATATCTAAACATTGGACCATAATAATACCATTTATAGTTACCACCTGCACGATCAAGTTTTTTTTCAACAAAGTGTCTTACAACTCCCGCAGTTCCTTCAGGTCTTAGACACACGTCATTTTCACCTTTGTCTATAAATTGATACATCTCTTTATTTACAATATCACTGCTTTCACCAACACTTCTTTTAAATAAAGCAGTCTCTTCTAAAAGTGGAGTTTCAATATATGTAAATCCATATTTTTTTGCTATTTTCGAGGCATTTTCAATAAAATATATAAAAAGTTCACTATCACTTCCAACAATATCTTTCATTCCTCTTAAACTTTGTATACTATTTTGCATTTATAAAATCCTCTATAATCTTTTCAATTTCATCTATTTTTAGACTTGCATCTATAAATTTGTGGGAAATATTTAATTTTAAAATTGTCTCTTTCAATCTTGCTTGAATTTTTAAAAGATAATCTGTTCCTCTTTGCTCAATACTATCATTTTGTTTTTGTGATAATCTTTTTTCTAACTCCTCTTTGCTAAGTTCTAGTAAAATAACTTTTTGTGGAAAGTTATTTGAAGTTGCAAGGCGATTTAACTTTATTAGTTTATCAATATCTTCATTTAAAGCATAAGCAATTCCTGAGATAAATGATCTATCACTAATTATTAATTTATCACTGTTTTTTAAAATAATCTCTTTTGTATGTTCAGCTCTATCAGCTAAAAACATAAACATTTCAGCCAAACTAGAGTTTGCTTCTCCACCTAAAATCATCTCTCTAAGCTTTACTCCAAGTTTTGTTCCACCTGGTTCTTTTGTAAAAATAGCTTCAGAAAACTTATTTTTTAAAAGTTCAAGTTGAGTTGATTTTCCAGCTGTATCAATACCTTCTAATACTACATACATTCAACTACCTTTTTAGGAACTAGATGTTCAAATTTTCCTTTAAATCTTATAATTTCTCGTACAATTGTAGAACTTACAAATGCATGTTCTAGGGTTGGCATAAGATAAACAGTTTCTAAATTTTTATTTATAGAAGAGTTTGCATAACCCATTTGAAGTTCAAATTCAAAGTCACTTACAGCTCTTAAACCTCTTATGATAGTATTGATTTTTAGGTCTCTAGCAAAATCAACTAGTAAAGTATCAAAACCCATAACTCTAACATTTTCTAGATGTGAAGTAGCGGCTTTTACGAACTCTACTCTTTTTTCATGACAGAACATAGGCTTTTTTGATTCGCTTTTTGCAACACTAATAATTACTTCATCAAAAATTTTTGTCGCTCTTTCTATAATGTCTAAATGACCAATCGTTATTGGATCAAAAGTACCACTGTAAATTGCCTTTTTATATGAACCCGTATAATTATAATTACTATTTCCCATTATTAATTCCATCTTTTGTATAAGTTATTATCTATCTTTAATAAGTCCATCCATTTTCCAATAATAAAATTTTCCATATCTTCAAGAGTTTGCTGCTCACTGTAGTAACCTAAAATTGGAGGAGCAATAACAACTCCTAAATTTGCTAGTTTTAGCATATTTTCAAGCATAATTGGATTTAACGGTAGTTCTCTTGGTGCTAGTATTATCTCTCTTTTTTCTTTAAGCATTACAGAAAAAGCTCTAGTTATTAAACTGTCAGCTATTCCATATGCACACTTTGCAAGAGTGTTTGAACTGCAAGGAATAATTATCATTTTATCGACTTTGAAAGAACCAGAAGCAATAGCAGCTCCTATATTTTCATCTTTAAAAATTGTAATATTTTCAAAATCATTAAAAATATCTTTTACTTTCAAACCGTTTTCAAGATTTAAAGCCATTTTTGCACTTTTGGAAAATACAACGAAAAGTTCTATGTCTTTTGGAATCTGTTTAATAAATTTTATTGCTAAATTTACTCCACTAGCCCCACTAATTGCGACAGTTAATTTCAATTTTAAACCTTATTAGTTATATAAAAAAGTCGATATTATCCAAAATAAACTTTTAATTCAATCACAAATTTTGCTATATTTTTAATGATTTTTTTGTATAAGCTTTTATTAATATATTAGTAGATAACATTTTGTATAAATTTTATATAAGCATTAGACAATATGTTTAATCAAAAGTATATTAATTTCTTATTTAAAGGAAAAAAATGTCAAAAATTTTTACTTATATTAGAAAAAATCTAAACAACGAAAAATATACACAAGAACAAGAAGAGGCTATTTCTAAATATATTTTAAAAAAGAATCTAGAAATATATAAAAATATTGAAATAGTTATAAATACGCCAAAAGATGAAAAAAATATTTTGCAATTATTAGAAAATTGTGAAAAAAATTCAACAATTATAATTACAAATCTAAATGTATTTGGAAGGACAATTGATACAATTTTAGAGATTGTAAAATTTTTACTTCAAAATAAAATAAGAATTATTGTAATTGAACAAAATCTTGATTTAATTGATGATAAAGATATGTTAAGCCAGATGATTTTAAGTGTTATTTCTATGACTGTAAGTTTGGAAAGAGAGCTTATGAGTTTAAGAACAAAAGAAGCGCTTACAGCTAAAAAACTAGATGGTATTGCTTTAGGAAAACCAAAAGGTACTATTCAAAAGTCAAAATTTGATGAACAAATAGAAAAAATTGAGGAGCTTTTAAGTGTTGGTTTAAGTGTTCGAAAAATTGCAAAACTTTTGGGATACAACAATCACATAGGATTAAATAACTATGTTAGAAAAAGAAATATTAAAGAGCATGTTAATGGTTCTTTGGACAATTAAGCTTTAGTAGGCTTTATATAAAATATTGTAAAATAAAATATTAGAAAAAAAGGATGAATATAAGAATGAAAGTATTATTAATAAAAGATGTAAAAACTTTAGGAAAAGCAGGTGAAATTAAAGAGGTTGCTGATGGATATGGTAAAAATTTTTTAATTGGAAAAGGTTTAGCTTTACAAGCAACAAATGAAGTTATTGCAAAACATAGTGCAGAGCAAAAAAGATTAGCATTAAAAGAAGAAGAAGAGATAAAAATTGCGAAAGATTTAGCTGAAAAATTAAACTCTACAAAACTTACAATTAGACATAAAGCTGGAGCAAACGGTCAACTTATTGGAAGTGTAACAAATAAAGAGATTAGTGAAGAGCTTGAAAAACAGTTCTCTATAATGATAGATAAAAAAAGTATTGCAGTTGATAATAAATTAAAATCAGTTGGTATTTATGAGGTTTCATGCAAATTAGGGCACTCAATAAATGCAACATTAAAAATTGACATTATTGCAGGATAAGATATGTTTCACGCAACAACGATACTTGCATATAAAGGCAAAAATAAAGCTGTAATTGGTGGAGATGGTCAAGTATCTTTTGGAAATACAGTTTTAAAAGGAAATGCTACAAAGATTAGAACTCTTTATCAAGGAAAGATATTAGCAGGTTTTGCTGGAAGTACTGCAGATGCTTTTAATCTTTTTGATATGTTTGAAGCTCATTTAGAAGCTTGCAAAGGAGATTTATTGAAGTCTGTTATTGCTTTTTCTAAAGAGTGGAGAAAAGATAAATATCTAAGAAGACTTGAAGCAATGATGATAGTTTTAAATAAAGAGAAAATATTTATTTTAAGTGGAAATGGTGATGTTGTTGAGCCTGAAGATGGAGAAATTGCTTCAATTGGAAGTGGTGGGAATTTTGCAATATCAGCTGCTAGGGCTTTGGCAAAACATTCAAGTCTTGATGAAGAAGAGCTTGTAAGAGAGTCTCTTATGATTGCTGGAGAGCTTTGTATTTATACAAATCAAAATATAAAAATATTAAAACTAGAGGATTAAAAATATTATGGATATGACACCAAGGCAGATTGTTGAATATTTGGATGATTATATTATTGGTCAAAATAATGCTAAAAAAACTATAGCAATAGCACTTAGAAATAGATATAGAAGAATGAGAGTTGACCCAAAACTTCAAGAAGAGATTATGCCAAAAAATATTCTAATGATTGGAAGTACTGGAGTTGGTAAAACTGAGATTGCTAGAAGAATGGCAAAAATGATGGGATTACCATTTGTAAAAGTAGAAGCTAGTAAGTATACTGAAGTTGGATTTGTAGGTCGTGATGTTGAATCTATGGTTAGAGATTTAGTGTACGAAGGAATAAGCTTAGTTACAAAAGAGTATGAAGAAAAAATCAAAGACAAAATAGATGAAGAAGTTACTAAGAAAATAGTTGAAAAATTAGTTCCTCCTTTACCTGAAAGTGCAAGTGATAGTGCAAAAGAGTCATTTATAAAAACTTATAATCTAATGGAAAAAAAGCTTTTAAGTGGTGAATTAGATGATAAAAAAATAGAGATAGAAGTTCCTAAAAAAGCACATGTTGAAATAATTGATTCAAGTATTCCTTTTGATATGAGTTCAATGCAAGAGAGTCTTAACAAAATGCTAGGAAGTTTAAATAAAGAGAAAATTAAAAAAGAAGTTTCTATAAAAGATGCAAAGGTTCTTTTAAGAGGAGTTGCAAGTGAGGGATTACTTGATACTGAAGCTATTAAAATAGAAGCATTAAAAAGATGTGAAAATGGTGGAATAATCTTTATTGATGAGATAGATAAAATTGCAACAAGCAAGAAAAACAATGGTCAAGATCCATCAAAAGAGGGTGTTCAAAGAGATTTACTGCCTATCGTTGAAGGAAGTAGTGTTCAAACAAAATTTGGACAAATAAAAACAGACCATATTTTGTTTATTGCAGCAGGTGCATTTCATGTTTCTAAACCAAGCGATTTGATACCTGAACTTCAAGGAAGATTTCCTCTAAGAGTTGAGTTGGAATCTTTAGATGAAGATTCTTTATATAAAATATTAACAAATACAAAAAATTCATTATTAAGACAGTACAAAGCACTTTTAGCTGTTGAAGATGTTGAACTTGAATTTGATGATGAAGCTATTAAAGCATTTGCAAAATATAGTGTAATGGCAAATGAGAAGACAGAAGATATAGGTGCAAGAAGACTACACACTGTTATAGAAAAAGTTATTGAAGATATCTCTTTTGATGCAGATATAAATAAAGGTTCAAAAGTTGTTGTTACTGAAGAGTTGGTATCTTCAAAACTAGAAAAAATTGTTGATAGTGTTGATACAACTAGATACATTTTGTAATTTAAAATTATTTAGATAGAATTGATTTAATTTAAAAATTTAGCCAAGGAATGTTTATGAAAATTGTTTCTTTTTATGATATAGATGCCTCTTTATTTAACAAAGAGTTTGAAGTTGAGTTTTTTACTAACTCTTCTAGTGATGCTGATATTGTTATTATTGGTATTGATTCAATTTTTGATTTTGAAGAGAATAAATCAAAAGTTTGTAAAGATAAATTTGCTTCAATAGCAGTTATTGATGATAAAAGCGATTATGATGCATTTAAAAATTTTGGAATTGATGCTTGGATTAAAGCTAAGGATATTTCACAAATTAATAACATTATAAATTTAGTAAATAAAAGATTATTATCATAAGGATAGACTATAATTATTGATACACATTGTCATTTAGACAACGAAGCTTATTTGAGTGATATTGAAGGCGTTATAATAAATGCAAAGGAGGCTGGAGTTAAAGGTTTTTTAATTCCAGGGGCTGATTTTGATACATTAAATAGAGCTATCGAGCTTAGTGAAAAATATGAAGAAGTTTTTTTTGCTGTTGGAACTCATCCTTATGATATAGAAAAATATGATGAAAAAATTATTGAAAAATATGTAAATCATCCAAAATGTTTAGCAATTGGTGAATGCGGGCTAGATTATTATAGGCTTCCTGATGATGAGGAAGAAAAAAAAGAGAATATAAAAAGGCAAAAAGAGGTATTTATATCTCAAATAAATTTGGCAAAAAAATATAAAAAACCTCTGATTATTCACATAAGAGAAGCTTCGGATGATTCAAGACAGATTTTGATTAATGAAAATGCCAAAGAAGTTGGTGGAGTTTTGCATTGCTTTAATGCAAGTGAGCATTTACTTATTTTATCTGAACACAATTTTTATTTTGGAATAGGCGGGGTTATTACTTTTAAAAATGCAAAAAAACTTGTAGAAATTCTACCAAAAATTCCAAAAGATAAATTACTTATTGAAACTGATGCCCCATATTTAACACCACACCCATATAGAGGGGTTAGAAATGAGCCTTATTATACTATTTATGTAGCACAAAAAATGGCAGAACTTTTGAATATGACAGAAAAACAAATAGCAAATTTAACTACAAATAATGCAAAAAAATTATTTAAAGAGTTTACAAATATTTCTTAGTTATAATAAAATAAATTATAAAAAGAGGCTCTTTTGATTAAAATAATACTACTTGTTTTTGTTTTTTATTTTCAAAGTTTTGCAGACGAAATAAAACTAAAAGTTTTAAATGAACTAGGTCTAAATAGTTCATTTTTAGATACTCAAATTTTCAATTCAGTTTATGATGAATATAGTTCTAGCACTAAAATAAGTTATTATAATAATATCTTAAGAAAATCTGCTTTAAATATGGAAATCGTAAGAGAAGAAATTGAGAAGAAAAAACTTCCTGATGCTATGTTCTTTATCCCTTTATTTGAATCAAGCTATATAAATCAAGGAAAAGGAAAAGGACCAGGAGGACTTTGGCAAATCATTCCTCAAACTGCAAGTAATTTAAAACTAAGAATAGATGATAATATAGATGAAAGACTTGACTTATTAAAATCAACAAATGCCGCAGGAACATATTTAAGAAAATACTACAAAACTTTTAATAAATGGTATTTAGCAATAGCTGCTTATAATAGTGGAGAAGGAAGAATAATTAGTGGCGTCGCAAGAGCTAGTTTAGATAAATATTTAGAAGAAAATCCAGAACAAGAAAGTAATCCAACAGTAAAAATCTATAAAAATTATATAGATGAATATAATAGAACTAAAAAAGGTATGAGTAGTTTATATTTGGTTTATGAAAAATATAAAGATTACTTCGATTTTACATATTTAGTAAAAAATAATCATAAAGACTACTTTTCAAAAAACACAGTTGAATATATATCAAAAATCGTTACTTTTACTATTTTAAAAGAAAAAGACTCTTTTAGTGCTATAGATAAAAAAGCTATATATGATTTAGAAACAATACATCCTCCAAAAGGAGTTCAGTTAAAATCTCTTGCAAATCTTTTACAAATGAATTTTGATGAGTTTAGAAATCTAAATAAACACATAAAAAAAGATATTTTGCCAACAAATATAAAATCTTATAATATTTATATTCCTCATACTAAATTAGATGTTTATAATCAAAAAGTGGGTATTATAAAGCCAATTATTGAAAAAAATGATATTAAACAGCAAGCTGATACAAAAAAAGTAACAAAAGAAGAAATTAAAAAAGACTCAATTTCAAAACAAAATAAAATGATTTATGAAGTGAAATCTGGAGATACTTTAGAATCAATTGCAAAGAGATTTAAAACAAGTACTAAAAAATTAAACATTATTAGTAGAAAAAATAAAAAAGTATTGAGTATAGGAGATAGAATTGAAATTATTAAATAGTGCTAGTTTAACATCTTTTATAAGCTTGGTTACTATTTTTTTATTTGCAGGTTGTTCTAGCAAGAATGTAGACAGTGATTACACTAAATTCTATAAAAATACAAGTAATTCAAGAATAAATAACTCTCCAGAAATGCATAGGGCCACAATGAAACCTTATAGTGTTTTTGGAGTAAAATATTATCCTGAAATAGCAAGAATCGGTGATAGATTTGATGGAATTGCATCTTGGTATGGACCAGATTTTCACTCTAAAAAAACATCAAATGGTGAAGTTTATAATATGTACGATATGACAGCGGCTCACAAAACTTTACCTATGAACACTGTTGTAAAAGTTGATAACCTTGATAATGGGAAAAGTACAATTGTAAGAATAAATGATAGGGGACCTTTTGTATCTGGAAGAATAATTGACCTTTCCAATAAAGCTGCACATTCGATTAACATGGTTGGTAATGGTACAGCAAGAGTAAAAGTTACAGTTTTGGGTTATAACGGGGAACTTGAAAATAGCAAAGCTCCATTGATTGATGTTATAGAAGCTCCCAAAGAAGAAAAAATTGAACCTTTTGAAGCGATTGAAATTAAAGAGGATAATATTGTTGTTACAACTCCAACAAATAGTCAAATTGGAGCAAAAGTGGTAAATAATACAATTTCTAAACCAGTTATTAAAAATAAACCTATAAACTCTAGCATAAGTTCAAAAATTGCTATTCAAGTAGGTGCATTTAGTAAAGTTGAAGGTGCAAATAAAGTAAAATCAGATTATCAAAATAAATACCCTTCAAAAATGGTAGAATATGTAAATCAAAATGGTTTATATAAAGTTTTAATAAAAGGTTTTTCAAACGAACAAGAAGCACTTAGCTTTAGAGCTGAAAATGGTTTAGGCAGTGCAGTTATAATTAAATAGGATTTTAAAATGATAGAAATAAATAGAAATACAAAAGAAACACAAATTAAATGTAATTTAAGTTTAAATGGATGTGGAAAGTTTTCTATAAATACAGGTGTTGGTTTTTTTGACCATATGCTAGAGGCTTTTAGTAAACATAGTGGTATTGATATAAATCTTGAATGTATTGGAGATTTACACATAGATGCTCACCATACTGTTGAAGATTGTGGAATTGTTTTAGGACAAGCTTTAAAAAAAGCAATTTTTCCAATCCAAGCTGTTGAGCGATATGGAAATGCAACTGTTGTAATGGATGAAGCAGCAACAACATGTGCTCTAGATTTATCAAATAGACCTTTTTTAGTTTATGAGATAAATGTTAGTGGAAAAGTTGGAGATTTTGATGTTGAATTAGTTGAAGAATTTTTCCATGCATTAAGTGGAAACGCTGGAATAACTTTACATTTGGTTCAAGATAGGGGTAGAAATAAACATCATATTATTGAAGCTACATTTAAAGCTTTTGCTGTTGCTCTTAGACGTGCTTTAGTTAAAAATGAAAGATTGGGAATTCCTAGTACAAAAGGTGTTTTATGATTGAACTTATTGTTTTTGATGTAGATGGTTCTCTTACAAATGGGGATATTATGTATTCAAGCAGTGGAGAAGAGTTTAAAACTTTTAATGTAAATGATGGTTTTGCAATGGTTTTTTGGACTAAAAATTTAGGAAAAAAAGCTGCAATTATTACAGGACGAGAGTCAAAAATAGTTGAATATCGAGCAAATGAGTTAAAAATACAACATTTACATCAAAATGTAAAAGATAAATTATCAGTTCTTGATGAAATTTTAAAGAAAGAGGGATTAAATTATAATCAAGTTGCAGCTATTGGAGATGATTTAAATGATCTTAAAATGCTTAAAAAAGTTGGACTTTCATTTGCTCCACAAAATGCTATAGAACTAGTAAAAAATAACGTAAATGTTGTTTGTAAGAAAAATGGTGGAAGTGGTGCTGCTAGAGAAATGATAGAGTATATTTTAAAAGAAGATAATTTGGAAGAGGAGTTTTTAAAAGCATGGCTTTAAAAATATTTGTTCTTTTAATGCTCTTTTTAAGTACAACTTTTTATTTTATTCCAATTGAGAACTTAAGGCAAAGCCAAAAAAAAGAGGAAGTTCCCCAATTGATATTTGAAAATTCTACAATGTACACTTTAAATGAAGTTGGAGTTTCAAGAGTTGTAGTTGGTTCAAATGTTTTAAGATATAAAAATAGAGATGAAATGTATTTAGCAGATATTATTCTTAAAAATCAAGATAAATCAAAAGATTTTTTACTTGAAAATATAAAAGCTGATAAAATTGTTAAGAAAGAGAATATATTCGATTTTACTGGAAATGTTGAGTATACAAGAGATAATTTTGCAAAAATAAATACAGATTTTTTAAAATATGATGAAATAAAAAAAATAGCTACAAATTCACACCCTTTTAAAGCTATTTACAAAACACATGATTATAAAGGAACAAATTTATATGTAGATGGAACAAATAATTTTATAAAATCAAAAAATACACATTTTAAAATTGATCTTAAAGAAAACAAAGGAAATAAATGAGATATTTAGCAGCAACATTACTGTTATCAACGCTACTTTTTGCACAAAATGATATTTTGGAAATTGATTCAGTGGATTTTCAAGCGGATGATAAAAAAGGAATCTCTATTTTTACGGGAAATGTGAAAGTTAGAATGAATCAAGATAAGTTAAATGCGAAAAGAGTTGATGTATTTTTTGAAACAGATAAAAATACAAATAATAAAACACCTTTAAGATATGAAGCTATTGGTGATGCAGATTTTGAAATAGTAACAGCAGATAAACATTATGTTGGAAAAGGTGATAAGATAATTTATAATCCTAAAAAAGAAGAGTACAACATTATTGGAAATGGTTTTGTTCATGAGAAAAAGGATGATAGAAAAGTTTATGGAGATAATATTTTTATTAATCAAGTAACTGGTGAAGCAAAAGTTAAAGGTAGTGAAAATAAGCCAGTTAAGTTTATTATAAATGTTGAACGAGGCGAAAAAAAATAGTATGAATTTAATAGATGCTAAATTTTTACAATCAGCTCAAAGCTTAAATGATTCTCCACCACCTTCAATGGCTGAAGTTGCTTTTTTAGGGCGTTCAAATGTTGGAAAATCTTCAATATTAAATTCTCTTACTAAACAAAAAGGTCTAGCAAAATCTTCTTCAACGCCAGGAAAGACTCAGTTAATAAACTATTTTGAGATTAAGTTTAAAACAAATGATGTTGAAAATCCTTATGTTTACGCAAGATTTGTTGATTTACCAGGTTTTGGTTATGCAAAAGTTGCAAAGAGTTTAAAAGCTTCTTGGAATAGAAATCTAACAAGTTATTTGGAGCAAAGACCAAATTTACAGATATTTGTTCATTTGATTGATTCAAGACATCCCAATTTAGAGATAGATAAAAATGTTGATGAGTTTGTGAATCACATAAAAAGAGGTGATCAGATAATAATAAATGCTTTTACAAAAACAGATAAATTAAATAGTAGCGAATTAAATAAACTGAAAAGAGATTATCCTGCTGGAATTTTTGTTTCAAATTTAAAGAAAATAGGTATAATCGAACTACAAAATAAAATCACGGAGCATTTGTTTGGAAATTGAATTTTATAAACCAACGGTTCTTGACATACCACAAATGCAAGATTTAGTAAAACCTGAAGTTGATAAAGGGATAATATTATTAAGAACAGAAGATGAGATGGCAACAACAATTAGATCTTATATTGTAGTAAAAGTTGATGGAAAAATGGCAGGATTTACAGCAACGCATATTCATTCTCCTAGAATGGCAGAGGTGAGAAGTTTAATTGTAGATGAAAAATATAGAGGTTTGGGTTTAGGTAAAAAGTTGGTTGATAAGTGTGTGGAAGAGGCTAAGTTTTATGGAATAAAACAGGTTTTATCTTTGACTTATGAAAAAAACTTTTTTCTAAGTTGTGGTTTTAGAGAAATACCCAAAGAGGAGATTCCTGAGCAAAAGATTTGGGCTGATTGTATTAAATGTAAGCTTTTCCCAATCTGCAATGAAGTTGCAATGGTAAAAGATATATAGATTAAAGGTTTCCTTTAATCTATTTTTATTTATTTTGCATGTCTTGAAGACATTCTTATTTCTCTTCTATGTATAGCGTCATTGTATCTTCTTTTATCATCTTCAGTTATTAGTTCTAATTTTGGAACAGGTGTTGGTTTACCTTCTTCATCAACAGCTATCATTGTAAAATAACAAACATTTGTATTTTTTATACTATGATCTTTGATATCCTCAGAAATTACTTTTATACCTATTTCCATAGATGTTCTTCCTGTATAATTTACTGAAGCATGAAAAGTTACAAGAGAACCAATTTTTATTGGATCTTTAAACAAAACCATATCAACAGATAAAGTTACAGCATAAGTTCCTGCGTACCTAGCAGCACAAGCATATGCTACATGATCTAGCATTTTTAAAATTTCTCCACCATGTACATGTTTTCCAGAAAAATTTGCTTTATCAGGAGTCATAAGCATAGTCATAGTAAGAGATTTTTCTCTTTTAATATTTTCCATATTTTATACCTTAATTAATTATTGAAGCAATTATAGTTAAAAATCATATATATTTTTTAAAAAAAAGCTCGATTTTTTTTGAAAGTTAAATAAGGTTTAAAAAGGTAACAAATGATGAAGTAATATTTTTAAAAGATTACTTCATCATTTTGAGCATTTCTTACTGAATCTATAGCAAAACACTCATTTGAAAGATTTCTTACACTTGTATCTTTGTATAAAGTAACAATTTTATGAATAGTTTTTAACTCGTCACTTGTAAAAATAGACTCTTCAAAATCTTCATCTAATTTTGAAAATTTCAACTCTTTGAATGTAGGCTTTTCAACTATATCTATTTCTAAAAAGTCCATAAGTTCTTGAATAAAAAATACTCTATCATCTTCTTCATCTTCAAACTCAACATCATCAATGATTAAGTTAAAAAGTTCATCTAAAACCAAAGGTTTAACACCTCTAGAAGTTTTTATAAAAGTCTCATTTACTATTTTTTTACCACAAAAATTAAGGTGGCTATACTCCATAAAAAAGAGCATTAACTCAATTTTTTTGTGGTTTAGTGCTTTTACTTGTTTATGTATCATATACAAAATAATATTTGCTATTTTTGTCATATCTATATTCATGAAAATCCTTATTCAGCGTAAGCTTGCATTAAAATATCTCTATACTCATTTAGTTTCTTCATTTTTTCTTCATCTCCACCATTTAAGTCAGGATGATATAATTTTGCTAACTCTTTGTATCTTTTTTTTATGTCTTCTTTTGAAGGAGTTTGGCTAAATCCAAAAAAATCTTTTGCTTCTTGTAATTTTGAAGATTGGTTATAAAATCCACCTTGAAAACCATTGTTATTGTAGTTTTGATTGAAATTTTTGAATTCAAAATTTTGATATTGGTATTGAAATTTTGAAGCATTTTTCAAAAAAGCTCTTCTTAGAAAATAAATAGCAACTATAAAAAACACAATTATCCCACCAATTATCATTAAAAAAGTACCAAAATTTGTGAAAATCAGATATAAAATTAAAATAGTTATTGCTAAGTTTATAATTTGTCCCATAAAATACCTTAAAAAAATTGTATGCATTATACAATAAGTAGATTAATCATAATCTTTTTGTACAATTACCTTTTAAAAGGATTTAAAGTGAGTTATGAAGAGTTCATAAAAGCGGTTGAAATATTTGGGATTATTTCAACAATGAGCAAAAAAGATATAAAAAAAAGATATTTAAAACTTTCAAAAAAATATCATCCTGATATGGAGGGTGGAAGTGATGAAAAGTTTATAGAACTTAAAGAAGCTTATGAAATTTTACAAGAGTATATGGAAAATTATAGTTTCTCATTTGAAGAAAACGAGTTTAAAAAGCAGTTCCCAAGTTTTACAAACTATAAAAATTGGGTTAAATAGGAGATAAAGTGATAAAAAACATATTAATAGTTGCATCTTTAGCGATTTTTAGTTTTGCACAAACTTATTCAAAAAGCGAAGTTGAAAAGATGATTGCAAAAATGGTTGTATTAGGTTTTAATGGAACAAGTATTGATAAAAATAGCCAGGTTTTTAAAGATATAGAGTTTGGCTTAGGTGGAGTAATTTTATTTGACAAAGACCCAAATGATAAAACAAAGGTAAAAAATATTCAAAGTAAAGAGCAATTAAAAAAATTAAATGAACAACTTCAAAATATATCAAATAGAAAGCTTTTAATTTCAATTGACCAAGAAGGTGGAATAGTTCAAAGATTAAAAAGTGATGCTGGGTTTGTAAATACATTAAAAGCAAGTGAAATTTCACAAAAAGGTGAAGAGTTTGCAAGAAATAGTTATAAGAATTTAGCAAAAGATTTAAGTAGTGTTGGAATAAATCTTGATTTTGCACCTGTTGTTGATTTAGCTTTAAATAAAGATAATAAAGTAATTGTTACAAGAGGAAGAAGTTTTGGAGTAGATTCAGAAACGGTTACAAAATATGCTTCAATTTTTGTAAGTGAATTACAAAAAGAGGGTGTTCTATCGACATTAAAACATTTTCCGGGTCATGGTTCATCTTTGGCTGATTCTCATTTGGGTTTTGTTGATATTACAAATACATGGAGTAAAAAAGAGTTAGAGCCATATAAATATTTTATTAAAAACAATAAAGCTGATATTATCATGACAGCTCATGTATTTAATGAAAATTTAGACAAAGATTATCCTTCTACACTTTCATATAATGTAAATACAAAACTTTTAAGAGAAGAGTTGGGATATGAAGGAGTTTTAATAACAGATGATTTACAAATGAGTGCTATTAGTAAACACTATGATTTAAAACAGACCTTAACTTTGGCAATAAATAGTGGAGTTAATCTTTTATTGTTTGCAAATCAACTAGCTAAACCAGTAAGTTTAAATGAGATAGTAAATACAGTTTATACTCAAGTAGTAAATAAACAAATACCATTACAAAAAATAGTTGATTCAAATAAAAAAATTGATGAACTATTAAATAAATTATAATTAAGGAGAGAATATGAGAACAGTTGCAATCGCAGGAGCTAGTGGTTTTGTTGGGCAAAGTTTGGTGGAGTATTTTTCAAAACAAAATTATAAAACTATACAGATAAAAAGAGAAGTTTTAAATAATCCTTTAAAACTAGATGAGCTTATAGGAAGTTGTGAGATTGTAATAAATCTTAGTGGAGCAAATATCATAAATAGATGGAGCGAAGAGTATAAAAAACTTTTATACACTAGCCGAATAAATACAACAAAAAGTTTAGTAGAAAGTATTAATAGAGTTCAAGTAAAACCAAAAATGTTAATTTCAACATCAGCAGTTGGAATATATGATAATAAAGCTACATATGATGAAAACGGAAATTACTCAAATGATTTTCTATCAAATCTTTGTCAAGAGTGGGAAAAAGAAGCAAACAAAGTAAATAATAGTTTTACAAAAGTTACAATATTTAGATTTGGAATAGTATTAGGAAAAAACGGAGGAGCAATTTCTAAAATGATGCTTCCATTTAAACTAGGACTAGGAGGAATTATAGGTAGTGGAAAACAATACTTCTCTTATGTTCATATAGAGGATTTAGTAAGAGCTTATCATTTTGCTATTGAAAAAGAGTTAGAGGGAGTTTATAATCTTACAGCACCAATACCAACAACAAATTATGAGTTTACAAAAACTTTTGGAAAAATCTTAAATAGACCTACAATATTTCCAGTTCCAGAGTTTGTTTTAAAACTAATATTTAGTGAGGGTGCGAAAGTTCTAAGTGATGGACAAAGCGCAGTTCCTAAAAATCTTTTGAATAGTGGCTTTGAGTTTAAATACAAAAACATTGAAGAGTGTTTAAAACAGATTTGTGATAAATAGTATGAAGTTATAAAAAAACTCTACAAAAAAGCCTTTTTATATTATAAAATAAAACAAAAAAAGGCTTTGTTATGATTTTAGGAGTTTCATCTTGTTTATTAGGAAATATGTGCAGATATGATGGTCATGGTGCAAAAGATGGTTTTGTATTTGACAATTTAAAAGAGTATTTTGAGCTTCTGCCATATTGTCCAGAAAACTCTATATGGGGAGCTCCTAGAGAAGCTGTTAGGCAAGTTTCAATAAACGGTGAACTTAAAATATTTACATCTACAAAAGAGCCAAAAGATGTTACTTCTATTTTGGATGAAGCTTGTGAAAAGATGGCTTTAAAAGCTTGCAATGATGATTTGTGTGGTTTTGTTTTAAAATCAGCTTCTCCTTCTTGTGGGATGGAAAGAGTAAAAGTTTATCAGCCACTAAATGCTCCTTCAATTAAAAATGGCGTTGGACTTTTTGCAAAAAAACTAAAAGAAAAAATGCCAAATCTTCCAATGGAAGAAGAGGGAAGACTTACAGATGCTTGGTTAAGAGAGAATTTCTTGATGCAAGTTTACTCTTATGGCGATTTAAAAGAGTTACTAAAAAAAGAGAAAAAAATCTCTACTCTTGTGGAGTTTCATACTTCGTATAAATATTTAATATATTCAAAATCTCAAAACTCATACAAAATTTTAGGAAAAATAGTAGCAAATAGCGAAAAAAAAGATATTGAAGAACTTTATAAAGAGTATGAAGAAGAATTTTTAAAAGCAATCGCTACAAAATCAACGTTAAATAAAACTTACAATATTTTGCTTCATATATTTGGATACTTTAAAAAACATATTACAAAAGAGGAAAAAGCTGATATTTTAGAGAGTATGTACGACTTCAAAAGTAGGGTTATTCCATTAATAAGTGTGATTAAAATATTTAATTTATATATAAATAGATTTGATATAACTTATTTAAAAACTCAAAAATTTTTAAATCCTTACCCTGCAAAGCTTGCACTTAGAAGTGATTTGAAGGCTTATAAATGAAGCAAATTTTGTGGTTTAGAAGAGATTTAAGAGTAGTAGATAGCGAAATTTTATCAAAAGCAAAAGGTGAAGTTTTACCTATATTTATTTTTGATAAAAACATACTTCAAAAACTACCAACAAATGATGTAAGAGTTTCATTTATTTATAAAAGTGTTCTTGAATTAAAAGAGAATTTACAAAAACTAGGTCTTGATTTAGCAATATTTTTTGATACTCCAAAAGAGGTTTTTACAAGATTAAAAAATGATGGTTTTGATGAGATATTAACTTCTGTTGATTTTGATAGTTATGCCAAAAAAAGAGATGAAGAGTGTGAGAAAATAATACCTTTAAGAAGATTTTTTGATTCTTATTTGATTGACCCAAATGATGCTTTAAAAAGTGATAAAACACCCTACAAAGTATTTACACCTTTTTATAACTTTTTACAAACTCTTCATCAATCAAATAGTATAAAAGAGTTTGAAATTTCAAAAGATTTCAAAAAAATAGATTTTGATTATAGCAACATACCAACTCTTGAAGATATGGGGTTTACAAAGCAAAAATTACCAGATTTTTTAAATAAAAGTGCAGATGAATTGATAATTGATTTTTCAAAAAAAATAGAAAATTATCAAGAAAATAGAGATTTTATATTTTTAGATGCTGGTTCAAATTTATCTGTTCATCTAAGATTTGGTTTGATTTCACCTAAAATGCTTTTTAATAAAATAAAAAAACTCAAAGCTCCTAAAAAAGAGATAGATTTTTATATAAGAGAGCTTATTTGGAGAGAGTTTTACAACTATATTTTATATCATTTTCCAAAATCAGAGTTTGAAAATTTAAATGCAATCAAAGTAAATTGGAATGAAAACGAAGAGGATTTTCAAAAGTGGTGTGAAGGAAAAACAGGAGTTCCTATAATTGATGCAAGTATGAGACATTTAAATGCTACAGGAGTTATGCACAATAGATTAAGAATGATTGTTGCTTCATATTTGGTGAAAAATTTACTTATAAATTGGAAAAAGGGTGAAGAGTACTTTGCTTTAAAGCTTTTAGATTATGAGGCTAGCTCAAACATTGGTTCTTGGCAGTGGGCTGCTAGTACAGGAGTTGATTCTGTTCCATATTTTAGAGTTTTTAATCCATATTTGCAGTCAAAGAAATTTGATAGTGAAGCCGTATTTATAAAAAGTGTTTTAAAAGAATTAAAAGATGTTCCTAGCAAACTAATTCATACAGAAAATGGTGTTCAAGGAGATTTGTTTATAAATTATCCAAAACAGCTTGTTGGAATTGATTACTCAAGAAATAGAGCAATTGCAGAGTTTAAAAGGGCAAATGGTGAAAAAGCTTGATTTAGCAGTTATTGGAAGCGGAATAGGTGGAAGTCTTATTTCAATTTTGAATAAAGACAAAGATATGATTTTGTTTGAAAAAGATAAAAATCTTGGAGGTACTGCTTCTACATTTAAAAGATTTGGAAGCTATTTTAATACAGGCGCAACAACATTTGTAGGATATGAAGATAACCATATAATAAAAAATATTTTTGATGAAGCAAATTTTGTACCTGATTTAATACAGAGTCCATATGCTTATAGAACAATTATAGGAGATAAATATATAAATAGAACTACAAATTTTGAAGAGTTTATAGATAGTTTGAACTTGGTTTTTTATAACAAAAACAACAGATATTTTTGGCAAACCCTAAAAGATATTGATGAGAGATTTTGGAGATTAAAAGATATATATTTTGCAAAATATAGTTTGAGTTCATATTTAAAAAGTTTAAAAACAGTTGAAATACTGCTAAAAGAGTATAAGTTTTTGATGTTTAAAACAGCCAAAGGTTTCATAAAAGAGGTTTTAGGAGATATTTCAAAAGAGTATGAAGATTTTATTGATGCTCAGCTTCAAATAACTTTGCAATCAACATCAAAAGATATTCCACTTTTATCTTTTGCTATTGCTTTATCATACCCATTTCATAAGATTTTTTATGCAAACGGTGGAATGGGAAAGATTTTTGATGATATGTTAGCTGATGTTAATGTAAGAAAAAATGAGCAGATAAAATATATAAAAAAAGAGAAAAATTCTTTTAGGCTAATCTCTTCAAAAGATGAATATTTAGCTTCAAAAGTTGTTTTAAATGCCCCTGTTTTTGAGTGTAGCGATATTTTTTGGGATGAAGATTTGAAAAATTATTATAATAAATTTGATTTTTATGACCAAAGTGCATTTGTAATTTATCTAAAAATTGATTCACAAAAAAAGTTTTTAAATCATTATCAAATTATTTTAGAAAACAGTATTCCAAATAGTGTTTCAAACTCATTTTTTGTATCTTTTAGCCATAAAAATGATACAAAAATGTCAAAAAATGGCTACTCTGTGACAATATCTTGTCATACAAAAGCTCTTTTTTGGAATGAATTATCAAATGATGAGTATGAAAGTAAAAAAGAGTTTACAAAAAATTTCATCTTAAATGAGTTGGTTAAAAAGATAGATGGAATAAAAAAAGAGGATATAAGAATTGAATTTTGTGCTACAAGTAAAACTTTTAAAAGATATATAAATAGATTTAATTGTGGAGCAACTCCTTTGAATCTTAAAAATATTTTTAAAATACCAAGTTGTTTAACACCTTTTAAAAATCTTTACAATGTTGGTGATTCAGTTTTTGCTGGGCAAGGTTGGCCTGGTGTTGCTTTGGGAGCTAAAGTTTTAAACTCAAACTTATTTAGATAAAATGAAAAAAAATACAAAGGTTAAAAATGCTTAGAAATGAACTAGATATTTCACCAAAAGATTGGATAAGAATAGTAATAATTGGTGTATTGTTTGGTTTTTTTCAATCTTTGATATTTTATTTTTTAAATCAGAATTTACAAAATTTATCTACAATAATTTTTAGTATTAGTACTGCATTTTTTATAACTAGTTTCGCTGTAGTTTTGATTAGCTTTTCAAATAGATTTATTCTTCCTAAAATAGATAAAAAATTTTGGTATGTATTTAGTCTTTTCTTCTCTTTTTTATCTGGATTTTTTGGCTTTAGTTTGGCATATTTTATATTTTATAATTCAAATATTGAAGTTATAGTTTTAATAAATAATTTCTGGTTAAATATAGCAATTGTGGTTGGATTTTTGACTCTTTTAATAGCTTTGATTTTACATCAGTTTGTATCTTTGAAAAATAAAAACAACCAAATAGAAAGAGAGATTTTAGAATCAAAACTAAAATCGCTAGAAAATGAGCTAAATCCACACTTTTTATTTAATGCCCTAAATTCAGTGTCTCAACTAATATATATTGATAAACAAAAAGCAGAAAATGCTGTAATACAACTATCAAAATTTTTGAGAAATGCTATAAATAAAGAGAGTTTAATCACTCTTGAAAATGAGATATTTATGGTGCAAACTTATGTAAATATAGAAAATATTAGATTTGATAATAAAATAGTTTTGCATATTGATGATTTTAAAGATTTAAAATTTGTGAATATACCAAAATTTTCAATACAACTTTTAGTTGAAAATGGTATAAAACATGGATATATAGGAAAAGAGTTGAATATTTTTATAAAATTTGATAAAAATTGTATAAAGGTTTTAAATGATGGTAAAAAAAGTACAAATATTAAGTTTAGAACAGGTTTATCAAACTTACAAAATAGATTAAGATTATTGAATGTTGGAGAACTTGAATTTTCTACGGATAATGAAAATATGGTTTTTTGTATTAATTTAAAGGATAAAAATTGAAAGTATTAATAGTTGATGATGAGAGCTTAGCACTTGCTAGATTAAAAAGAATTTTAAATGATAATGATATTTTCGATATTGTAGAGTTTAATGACCCCCTTGAAGCTATAAAAGAGCTTTCAAAAACAAAATTTGATGCTGCTTTTTTGGATATTTCTATGCCAAATTTTAGTGGTTTAGAATTGGCTGAACTTATTTTAAATATACAACCAAAAACTTTTATAGTATTTCAAACAGCTTATGAAGAGTATGCTTTGGATGCTTTTAGAAAGGGTGGAATGGGGTATTTGCTAAAACCTATTGAAAATAGTGAACTAAAAAAAATACTTCAAAAAATATCTTTATACAAAGAAGAAAAAAATATCTCTAAAAAGATTTTAGGAAAAGTATCTGATAAAATTTATCTAGTTGAGATTGATGAAATATTTTATATAAAAGCTGATTTAGACGAAATAATCATACGAACAAAAGATAATTTTGTTTATGCAAAAAAGAAAATAGGAGATATTGAAGAGATTTTAAAAGATAAAGATTTTTTTAGAGTTCATCGTTCATACATCGTAAATGTTGAAAAGATAAAATCTATAAAAAGTGTTGAGCAGTCAAAACTTGAAATATATTTCAATGGTGTTGATGAGTATATTGTAAGCTCAAAAGATGGAGCAAAAGAGTTTAGAGAGTATTTGGATAAAAAAAGTATATAAGTAGGCATAAATTTGCTACAAAATATCTTTAAATATTTATAAAATTTACTTTATAAAGGAGGTAAAAATGCCAACATTTGATAAAGGGTGGTTTGACTGCACATTTTTAACCAATAGTAGTGAAAAATATATATAAAAACAGTGCATATTAATCAGTTTTTACTGCAATTAGAAAAATTAATTTTTAGGAGATAAAGATGTTAAAAGAGATGATATTTACAGGATTAGGTGGAGCTTTACTTTTAAAAGAGAAAGTAGAAGAGGAGTTAAAA
>CAYLKG010000022.1:0-25072 GCA_964384195.1 uncultured Aliarcobacter sp.
AGCACGCCCTAAAAAATAGCCTAACCGTTTAAGCTATTCTTTATAGGATGGTTTTAAAAATTGTCGCATAATTATAACTAATTAAACATATTTTTAACCATTTAATAATCTTTTTTTGGCTAATATGTTCTGTTTTACTGAATTTTAAAAAATTTAATTAAGGATAAATAATATGTTATTAACACCAGGTCCAACTCCTGTACCAGAGTTTGCAAGAAAAGCAATGAGCGATATTACAATACACCATAGAACAAAAGAGTTTGAGTCAATTTTTGAAAAAACTAGAAATCTTTTGCTTGAAATTTACAATATGCCAGAAGTTTTAATGCTAGCTTCTAGTGGAACAGGAGCTATGGAGGCTTGTGTTACAAACCTTACTAGAAAAAAAGCACTTACAGTTAATTCTGGAAAATTTGGAGAAAGATTCGGGAAAATTTGTAAAGCTTTTAATATTGATTATGTGGAATTAAAACAAGAATGGGATACTCCTGTTAGTGTAGAAGAAGTTTTAAATACTGTGAAAAATGATTCAAATATTGATGCAATTTTTATACAAGTTTGTGAAAGTGCTGGAGGATTAAGACATCCGGTTGAGGAAATAGCAAAGGAGATTAAAAAAATCAATTCAGATATTATGATTGTTGCAGATGGTATTACAGCTTTAGGAGTTGAAAAAATAGATACTACAAATATTGATGCACTTATTACTGGAAGTCAAAAAGCGTTTATGTTGCCTCCAGGTTTAGCAATGATTGGATTATCTGATAAAGCGGTTACAAAAATTGAAGAAAAACCAGCTGGTTATTATTTTAATCTTGCGATTGAATTAAAAAATCAAAGAAAAAATACAACAGCATGGACAGCAGCTACAACTTTGATTATGGGATTAGGTGCAATTTTAGAAAAATTTAAAGAGATAGGTTTTGAAAATTTATATAAGCAAACTACTTTAAGAGCAAAGGCTACTCAAGAGGCACTAAAAGCAATAGGATTTAATATTTATCCAAAAAATCCTGCGAATGCGATGACTACAGTTTATACTGAGCAATCAAATGAGATTAGAAAAATTTTAAAAAATAAATACAATGTAGATATTGCTGGTGGACAAGATCATTTAGCAGGAAAAATTTTTAGAATAAATCATATGGGATTAGTTGAAGATTTTGAAGCAGCATGGGCTGTAAATGCGACTGAACTTGTACTTGATGAGTTAGGAATTAGAACATTTGATGGAACTGCAAATAGAGTTTTTGCAGAGTCATTCTATAAAGGAAAATAGTTTAATGATTTTTGAACATGAAATTCCAAAAGGAAGCCGTCTTTATTTTGGGAGACTTGCAAAAGCTAAAAGAAAACTTGAAAATAGTGTTTGTGAAATTTTGGAAAAAAATGGTTTTGAAGAGATTTTAACGCCAAATTTTTCTTATTCTCAACATCAAGCGATTGCAAATGAGCGAAAATTAATCAAGTTTTCAGATGAAGACAATGAGCAAGTATCTTTAAGGGCTGATTCTACTTTGGATGTTGTGCGAATTATCACAAAAAGATTAGGAAGAACTACAAATCATAGAAAATGGTTTTATGTTCAACCTGTATTTTCGTATCCAAGTAAAGAAGATTATCAAATTGGCTGTGAGTGGATAGAACATGGGGAAATTTCTGATATATTGAATTTAACTGCTGAAATTTTAAAAAGCTTAAAAATTGAGCCAATTTTACAAATTTCAAATATTAATGTTCCAAAATTAGTAAGCGCTGAGTTAAATATCAATATTGATTTATTAAAAAATGGTGAAATATCGGAATTAATTAAATTAAATTGTGATTGGTTGGATAAACTTTTAAGAGTTAGCGACATTGAAAGTTTAGAAGAAGTTATACAAATTGTTCCAAATAATCTAAAAAAAGAGTTAGAAAAACTTCTTAAAAAAGCAAAAGAGGTAAATTATTCAAATATCATAATAGCTCCTTTATATTATGGAAGTTTAAAATATTATAATGATATATATTACAGAGTAATACAAGATAATTTAGTTATATGCAATGGTGGAATGTACGAAGCTGAAGGGATTAGTTCTTTAGGTTTTGCATTGTACACAGATAATTTATTAAAAATAACGGAAGGTTAAAATGAAAGCAGATGTAATTGTAGGAATTCAATGGGGAGATGAAGGCAAGGGTAAAATAGTTGATATGCTTGCACAAAAGTACGATATGGTTTGTAGAAGTCAAGGTGGACATAATGCAGGTCATACAATTTGGGTAGATGGCGTTAGATATGCTCTTCAATTGATTCCTTCTGGGATTTTGAATAAAAAAGCTATAAATATTATTGGAAATGGAGTTGTTGTATCTCCTTTGAATATTATTAAAGAGATGAGTCAATTTGAACATTTAGAAGGAAGACTTTATATTTCTGATAAAGCACACTTAAACTTGCCATTTCATGCTTTAATCGATCAAGCAAAAGAGAGATTAAAAGGAGAAAGAGCTATTGGTACAACTGGAAAAGGTATTGGACCAACATACTCAGAAAAAGCAAGTAGAAGTGGATTTAGAGCAGGAGAGTTATTAAATCCAGTAAAACTATGTGATTCAATTTTAGATTATTTTGAGCAAAATAGAGCTATTTTTGATGTATTAGATATACAAACACCTCAAAAGTCAGAACTTTTAGAAGAGTTAGAAGATTACAAATCAAAATTGGGTTCATTTATAGTAAACACTACAAATATGGTTTGGAAAGCTCTTGAAGAAAATAAAAGAGTACTTTTAGAAGGTGCTCAAGGAACGCTTCTTGATATTGACCATGGAACATATCCTTATGTAACATCTTCAAGCACTGTTAGTGCAGGTGCATGTACAGGACTTGGACTTAATCCAAAAGATATTGGTGAAGTTATTGGAATCGTAAAAGCATATTGTACAAGAGTTGGAAATGGACCATTCCCTAGTGAAGACTTCACAGATTATGGAAAAACAATGGGTGAAGTTGGGAAAGAGTTTGGAACTGTAACTGGAAGAAAAAGAAGATGTGGATGGTTTGATGCTGTTGCAGTTAGATATGCAAGTAGATTAAACGGTTGTGATAAATTAGCACTTATGAAATTGGATGTATTAGATAATTTTGACAAAATAAAAGTTTGTGTTGCTTATAAATACAACGAAGAAGTTATAGATTATATGCCATCAAATATGGAAAATGTAGAAGCAATTTATGAAGAAATTGATGGTTGGGACAGCGTAGTTGGAGTGAGAAAATACGAAGATTTACCAGAAAATGCAAAAAAATATATAGATAAAATAGAAGAGATAACAAATGTAAAAGTTGGGATTATCTCAACTTCACCTGAGAGAGATGACACAATTATAAGGGGATAGGCATGAGATTAAAATTACATCATACACCGTATGTATCTAGAAGAATTACAAGAGATTTAATCTCTTGTGATTTTATAGAGGTTAGAAAAGAGAAAGCTAGTATTGAAGAGCAAGTAGAGAGAATTTTGGATGAAGATATTGAAAAAGAACAAGCCTTAGATGAAAAAGTACATGAAATTTTAGATGCTCAAACTGAAGAGATTGAATATTTAAATGCTGATAGAAGACAACTTTTTTGGATGACTAAAAAAAGACTTGCAAATGATTTTGGAGTTATCTTAAACAATGAAGATAGATTTTCTGATATTGCTCATAAAATATTAGATTATCTATGGGAGGAGGATTATATACATTTTACTTGTTCAGATAACCAAATAAAAAATGTGATATTTGGTTCTTTGGATGATTTTATTAAAGGTTTTGAGAAGGCAGATAGCGAGGTATTAGGTAAACTTAGAAATTATAAGAGAAAACTAATTCCAGGTACTGAAGACTATGATTTGGTGTATCATAGACTTTATGAAGAAGAGTTAATTAAAAGAGGATTAATTTAATGCAAAAAGTATATATTTATTTAGAAAACGGGACTTATTTACAAGGACACTCTTTTGGTGCAAATAAAACTGCAATAGGAAAAATAGTTTACAATAACGCAACATTTGGTTATCAGGAAATAGTAACAGATCCAAGCAATGCAGGTCTATTTGTAAATTTTACAGCTGTTGAAATTGGAAATAGTGGAACTAATAAAGTAGATATGGAAAGTTCTAAAGCTCATGTTTCAGGAATGATAGTAAGAAATTATCATGATGCCTACTCAAATTATAGAGCAGATATGAGCTTAGCAGAGTTCTTAAAATCACAAGATGTTATTGGTGTTTGTGATATTGATACAAGATATATGACTAAAATAGTTAGAGATGAAGGAAGTCAAATGATGGTTGCATCAACTGAAATTTCTTCAAAAGATGAATTAGCAAAACTTTTAAAGGATGCTAAGAAGTATGATGAGACTAACTTTATAGAAACTTGTTCTACAAATGATATTTATATACATAAATCAGGTGCTTGGAATAATGATATTCAAGACTTTAATAAAGCAAAAATGAGTGATAAAAAAGTTGTAGTTTATGATTTTGGAGTTAAAAAATCATTTTTAAATGAAATAGTTGAATCTGGTCTAGAAGTAGAAGTTGTACCAAATAAAACTTGTGCAGATACAATTATAAAAAGATTTAATGATAAACAAATAGGTGGAGTTGTATTAAGTGGTGGTGCAGGAAATCCAAATATTTATAAAAATGAAATTGAAAATGTTAAAAAATTAATAGATGCAAATGTTCCAATATTTGCAGTTGGTTTAGGACACTATTTATTAACAATAGCAAGTGGTGGTAAAATAGAAAAAATAAAATCTATAAAAGCAGGAAGTCACCCTGTAAAAGGTGAAAAAACTGTAGAAATTTATTCTATAAATACAGAATATGAAATAAAAGATTTTGATAAGTATGCAGAAGTTACTTACACAAAAGCTTTTGATAATACAGCAGTTGCTTTAAAATACAAAAATAAAGATATCTTAACTAGCGAATTTACACCTATGTCAAACTCTCCAATTTATAAAGAGTTTGCTTCTTTAGTAAAATAAAACTAAATAAAATCACCATTGGGTGATTTTATTCTATAAAAAAATTTAAAAAATTGTTTTAATAATAATTATATTAAACTAAGATACAATATCCATCAAAATTATATTGGGGGAAAATATGAAAGAAAAAAAACTTTTAAGTAAAGTTCTAGATTATGTTTACACTACATCTAAACAACCAATTTTATTAAAAGATATGCTAGTTGCTTCAGTACAATTTAGTAATGGTATGGAGGTAGATAGCTCAAGATTAGGATTTAGATTAAGACTTACAAGAGCCTATATAGTTTATATTTCATTAGTTTTAGCTGTTGTTATTCCAATTTCACTTTTAACTCATAAACTTTTAGCAAATATTGATTCACACATCTCAATAGTTGGTGGAATGATAATAACAGCATCAATTTTTATGGGGTTTAATTATTTCATGGATTTATTAAAAAATACGATGACAAAAGAAACAATTAAAAAGGCATGGAGCTTACATTTTCCATTTTTTGCTTATGAAGAATATTCAAAACATGTTAACCAATTTTTTGAAAATGCAATGAAAGAAGAAATCTCAAAGAGAGATTTACAAAAATATATTCTAGACAGACTAGCCCAATTATAAGCTAATTTTATTTTTTATTTAAAACAGTATCTAAGGCCAATTTAGTGTTTTGCCATCTATTTTGAGAATTTAGCATAACTAATAAAATATCTTTTTTACCATCTTTTGCTCTTGCTATTAAGCAAGGTCCAGCTTTGCTAGTATATCCTGTCTTTACGCCAATCATATATTTCTCTTTTGGAAGAAGTTTATTACTAGTATGAGCTGTATAAGTTCTTTTTGTATTAATAGCTCTAAAAGAGTAGCTCTCTTTTATTACGATTTCATTGAATGTTTTGTTTTTAATAGAATACTCAGTAAGCTTTAATAAATCACTAGCAGTTGATTTATGATTTGGTCCATCAAATCCACAAGGATTTTCAAAGTTTGTTCCGCTCATTCCCAAGGCTTTAGCCTTTTTATTCATCATATTCACAAATACTTGTTTATTACCATTTCCAAGGTAAATTGCAATTGCATTTGCAGCATCATTTGCTGATTTTATCATCGCAGCATTTACTAAGTCTCTAAGATAAAATTTTTCACCAACTTTAAAATTTAAAACTGTTGGTTCTACTTTTTTCATTTCAGCTGTAATAGTAACAATACTATTCATCTTCCCACTTTCAATTGCTAAAATGGATGTCATAATTTTAGTTAAACTTGCAGGTCTAACTTGCTGGTTTGCATCTTTTTGGAAAATTAACTCTTTTTTTGATATATCTTTTACAATAATTGAATCTAAATCTTTTTCAATTTTCTGAAAAACTTGTTTATCACTATATGAAAATGCAAAAATAGGAATAATAAGTAAAAAGATAGCTGACATTAATAATTTCATTTAGTGCCTTAATTTTGATATTTATTACATTATATAATAAAATTTATTTAATTATCATATAACGCATGAGCGCTTTTATTTCTTTCTTTCTTTAATTCCATATCGATAAATTTACCAATTATGTTTTGTTTTTGTTTAAAAGCTAAAGTTATTTTTCTTTTTGTAGGTCTTAATTCATATATAAAAAAACCAGCTTCATATAAAGAAAGCCTTATATTTGTTGAAATAGCATAAGTTGTCAAAATGGAATTTTGTTTTGAAGTATTATAAAGATCATCAAAAAACTCTTTTGTCCAGAGTTCAAAATTTACATCACTTGAAAAAGCATCTTGATAAATTATGTCGAAAAAATTTATAGGTAAATTTTTTAAATATTGTCTAGCATCTCCTATGAAAATTTCAATATTTAGATTTTCTGAATTAAATTTTTGATTTTGTGATAATTGAAAAATTACATCTTTAAAAGAAGAAAACTCTTGTGGATATTCAAAATCTTTTAAACTTTTAATTAAATCAAAATCTAATTCGGGAGAATAAATATTTAGTTTTATATTGAAATTATTTGTAACAACATAAAAGATAGTTGCTAGTGTGTTATAGCCAATTCCATAACAAATATCTAAAATATTGAATTCATTTTTATTAGTTTGAAATGTAAAGGCTGGAATTACATGCTTATTCAAGGCTTCACTTAAAGATCCATCTTCTGTATTGTGAAAATGTTGATTGTACTTATGTGAAAATAGTGTATGGCTACCATCAGATGTGATAACCACTTTATTATTTGACAATATTAGTTTCCTAGGCTTGAAAGTTTTTCTTCACTTAAAAATAGTTTTTCATTTGACATTACGCCAATATGTGTCGATAAAATATCTCTTGCGATATCTTTTGCTTCCTCTAAAGAGTGCATTTCACAAGTTCCACATTGAAAAATATTTAATTCTGGAATATCAGATTGTTTTTCAACTTTTAAAACATCTAGCATAGAATTTTTCCAAGCGTCTGCTACTTTTTTTTCACTTGGATTTCCTATTAAGCTCATATAAAAACCAGTTCTACAACCCATTGGTGAAACATCTATAATTTCAACTGAATCAGAGTTTAAATGATTTCTAATAAATCCTGCAAAAAGATGCTCTAAAGTATGAATTCCTTTTTCGCTCATCATACTTTCATTTGGTACGCAAAATCTTAAATCAAAAACTGTAATAATATCCCCTTTTGGAGTTTTCATAGTTTTTGCAACTCTAACAGCTGGTGCTGGCATAATCGTATGATCAACTCTAAAACTATCTAATAATGGCATAAAAAATCCTTTTAATTATATTATAGAGATTATATCTAAAAGCTATTTAGATTATAAAATAAAATCCTATATAAAATTTGGGTAACATATAAATAATTTATTTTAAAGAAAGAAAGTTTATGCAAAATAGTGATTATTTCATATTTACAAAAGGTGAGAACAATAACTATAGACTAAGTTTATTAAATATTTGGAACAAAGATACACTGGCAGAAATAATAAAAATATTAAATTCTTTAGATATTGTAAAAAATGGTTTAATAGTAGATTTTAAAGATGTAAAAGAGTTTGACAGTGCTGCAATTATATATTTAATATCATTTTTCCAAAGATTCGAACAGAAAAATATAGTTTTTATAAATAGTGATAAATATGAAAAGAGTTTTGAATTTTTTAGAAAACATTATCAAAGTGAACCATATCTTGATAAAAAAGATGAACAATTTTTTGTAAATATTGGAAAGAAAAGTTACGAAGCTTATAAAGAAGCAAAAATGTTTATAAGTTTTATAGGAAAAGTTTTTTATTTTTTTGTCTATTCGCTTTTTAATCCAAAAAAAATTAGATTTAAAGCAATGCTTAAATATATTGAAACTTCAGCTGTAAATGCACTTATGATTGTAGGGATTACATCTTTTTTGGTTGGAATTGTAATTGCTTATCAAGGAGCTGTTCAGCTTGAAAAATTTGGAGCAAATATATTTATAGTTGAGATGATAGCAATTACAATGCTCAGAGAAATTGCCCCACTTGTAACAGCTATTGTAATTGCAGGGCGAAGTGCTAGTTCTTATACAGCTGAAATAGGTGCTATGAAGATAACAGAAGAGATTGATGCTATGAAAACTATGAGTTTTGAGCCAATACTTTTTTTAACTCTACCTAGAATTTTTGCTTTATGTATATCTTTACCTCTTTTGGTGTTTTTTGCTGATGTAATAGGAATAATAGGCGGAATGGTAATTGCATACACTAATTTAGATGTATCTTTTATAGAATTTTTCACTAGGCTTCATAATGAAGTTCCTTTGAAACATCTGCTTATTGGGGTTTTTAAAGCTATATTTTTCGGTTTCATAATAGCAGTAATTGGTTCATACAGAGGATTTCAAGTACAGAATAATACTACAAGTATAGGTAAGTATACAACAATTAGTGTTGTTAATGCTATTTTTGTAGTTATTGTAATAGATGCAATATTCTCTGTAATATTAACACAAATGAGAATTTAAGATGGAAATTATAAAAGTTCAAAATCTTTATACAGCTTTTGGAGATAATATAGTTCATGAAAACATATCCTTTGATGTTAAGAAGGGAGAAATTTTTGGAGTTTTGGGTGGAAGTGGCTCTGGTAAAACCGTTCTGGTTAAGCAAATAGTTACACTAAGTGAAATTCAAAAAGGTACAATAAAAATATTTGATAAAGATATCTCTATTTTATCACTAAAAGAGATAGAAAATATAAAATTACAATTTTCATATTTATTTCAATTTGGAGCTTTGTATTCATTTTTAAATGTTATAGAAAATATTAGTGTAATGCTAAGAGAATATACAAATTTACCAAAAGATTTGATAGAAAAAATCGCATATACACATTTGGATATAGTTGGGCTTCCAAAAAGAGTTGCAAAGCTTTATCCATCTGAGTTAAGTGGTGGAATGAAAAAAAGAGTTGCTCTTGCAAGAAGCTTGGCAATGCAACCAAAAATTTTATTTTTAGATGAACCTACAAGTGGTCTTGACCCAGCTAGTACAAAGCAAGTAAATGAGCTTTTATTATATTTGAAAAATAGTTTAAATATTACAACAGTCATAATAACACACGATTTAAAGACTATTAAAACAGTTCTTGATAGATTTATTATTATAAAAAAAGAGATAATTTTTGATGGAAATATAAAAGATGCAATGAACTGTGAAAATCAATTTGTAAAAGAATTTTTAACAAACACGAAGGATACTTAATGGATACCAAAATAAATTTTCTTAAAATAGGTTTATTTGTTAGTGTAATATTTACAGCTTTAGTAATAGGGATATTTTGGCTTGGAAAATATGGGATAGAAAATAAGAAATATGATGAATATTGGATTTATTTTAATGAGTCAGTTTCAGGATTAAATATAGGTTCTTCAATAAAATATATGGGATTTGATGTAGGAGTTGTAAAAGAGATAAAAATAAATCCTAAAAACTCTGAAGAGATAAAAATAGATATACAAATTCAAAGAGGTACACCAATAAAGGAAGATAACTATGCAATATTAGGTAATCTTGGAATTACTGGGCTCAAATATATAGAGTTAAAAGGTGGAAGCAACAGTTCAAATCTTTTAAAAGAAAATGAAGATGGAATCAAAATTATAAAATCAAAAAAGTCTACATTAAGTTCTCTCGTGGATTCATCTGAGGATATTACAAATGAGCTTACACTTTTACTAGTACAGTTTAGAAAAGTTCTAAATGAAGATAATTTAACAAAATTTTCATCTCTATTATCAAATAGTGAAAAAAGTATGAAGAATATTGAGGAATTTTCTGCTTATTTAGTAAAAAACCAAAATAAAATTGATAAGTTATTAAGCAATATAGAGCTTTTGACAAATTCAGGAGCAAAATCATTTAATGCTGTAAAAGATTCGGCTGATAAGTTTAAAGATTTAACAAGAAAGTTACAAAAAGAGCTAGATAATAGAACTTTTGATGTAAAAGAATTATCTCAAGAGAGTTTTAATAATTTAGAAATTGTACTAAAAAGTTTAGATAATACTTTGAATCAAACACAAGATTTAATTAAAAATATAAATGAAAGTCCTAGTGACTTGCTACTTAAACAAAAAGAGATAAAATATGGACCAGGAGAGAAAAATGAGAAATAAAATCATAATATTTTTAATATTTATCTTGTTTTCTGGATGTAATTTAAAACAAGAAAGTATAGCTATAAATCACTATTCAATAGATTTTAAAACTAAAAAGGTAGTAGATAAACCAAAATATAATTCTATATTTATAGAAGAGACTCAAGTAAATAGAGCTTTTAATCTAACATCTATTTTTTATAGCCAAAAAGATTATAAATTTGAAGAGTATGCAAAAAATAGATGGATAAATCTTCCTTCAAATATGGTTTATAATCAAATAATAGACTCTTTTAACTCAAGTGATCTTTACGATACAGTTCTTACAAAAGATAGAAAATTGGATTTTGAGTATCTTTTAAAAAGTGAAATTATAAAGCTTTACCAAGTTTTTGAACAAGATAAATCTTATGCAATTATAAAAGTAAATTTTGATTTAATCAAAGATAAAAAAGTTGTAAAATCTTATTCTTTTGATAAAAAGATTTTGTGTAAAACAAATGATGCTTATGGGTTTGTTGAAGCTACAAATAAAGGTTTAGAAGAGACTATAAATACACTTTTAAAACAGTTAGCTAATTAATCTTTTTGCTAGAATTGGAGCTAAATTCATTACAATTAAAAGCCTTACAATATGGTGCAAAGTTATATAAGGTAAATTTGCACCAACTAAAATAGCTACCAAATTTATCTCAGTTTGACCACCTGGTCCAAAAGCAAGAAGAATATCCAAAGTTTTGAAATCTAAATAAAAATGAATAATTGCTATAAATAAAATACAAAGTATCGCTAAAATAGTAAAATGCCCAAGAGTTGCTATAAGAGTTTGATAAATTGTTTTTAGGGGAACTCCTCTAAATGTAAATCCAATAATTACTCCAAAAACAATTTGAATAAATTTTAAAAACTCATCAGGAATTGCTACATTGAAAACCCCACTAGAGTATAAAATAATACTAACAATCATAGGACCCATTAAAAAAGCAGCTGTTAGGCTTAATTTTTTTGCAATAATTGCTCCAAGTACTCCAAAAATATATAAAACAAGAAATTGTGTAAAATCTACATTTACAAGAGGAGTTGTAAGAAGTTGGTTACCACGAATATCTATTTGAAAAATATATTGAATAATAAAAGGCAAAGATACAACAACAAAAAATAGCCTTGAACTTTGCATTAGCGTTATTTTTGCTGTATTTGCTTTTAACTCTTGTCCAATTATAACCATCTCGATAACACCTCCTGGCATACTACCTAAATAAGAAGTTTTTAAATCATATTTCAAAATTTTGTAGTAGTAAAATGTTCCAAAAAATATTACTAAAATTGTAAAAGGAATTACTAATAATAGACTAAAAGTATATTGAGGAATATATTTTAAAATTTCAGGAGTAAAAGCACTTCCAATAGCAAGTCCTATTAAAATTCTAGCAGGACTTGAAAAAAGTTTTGGGCTTGATATAGGAATTTTGTCGAACCTTATGGCTATACTTGTAGCAAAAATACTACCCATTAACCATGGAAGTGGAAGATGGAAAAATATAAAAACAAGTGAACCTAAAAGCCCAATAAGAAGGGCTAAAATCATTTTAAAAAATGTTTTAGGCATACTTTACAGGAGACTTTGAAGATATTTTACAGCTTCTAGAGAATCTTTTTTTACAATATTTGTATATTTTGTAAGTTCTTCATGATTTGAGTAACCACATAAAAGACCAATTGAGTTTATATTTGCATTCGATGCTGAAAGTAAGTCTAATTTTGTATCACCTATCATAAAGGCATTATGAATATTTTCATTATAATTTAAACTATTCAAAGCCTTTAATATTGGCTCTTGATGAGGTTTTGGATTTTCAACATCTTCTCTTCCAATTATTATTCCAAAATGTTTTGAAATATCAAAATTATCTAAAATTGGAGTTGAGTAGATTCTTGTTTTTGTAGTTACAACTCCAAGTTTTGCAAAGCTTGAAGCTAGATTTACAGCTTCGTAAGCATTTTCAAGAAGAGTTGTTTGGGCTACTGAAATATCTTTGTATCTATTTTTATAACTATCTACAAAATCCCAAACAACACTTCTAGGAACTCCTAAATTTTCAAACATAATATCAAGAGGGTAACCAATTTCTTTTATTATGTCCTTAACGCTTCCTTTGAAATCAAAATTATGTTTATCAAAAGAGTGTAAAAATGTTGAAGTAATAGCATCTGTTGAATCTATCAAAGTTCCATCTAAATCAAATAAGATAATCATCTCTTTTTTTTCCATATTAATTTTCCTTACTCTTTTATTTGCCAATCTTTTTGGTTGTGCATTATTCCTATAAATGCGGGTTCTACATTTTCTATTTTTTTATTTATGACTGTAATTGAATCTGGAATATATAAAAACAGATAAGGTAAATCATCTGTTATTATTTTAAAAATTTCTTTATAAATTTCACTTAACTCGTTTTTGTTTATTGTTCTACTACCTTTTTCAATTAGTTCATCAACTTTTTGATTTTTATATCCCACAAGATTAAATCCACCAAGTTTTGAGCTAGAACTATGCCAAAGTGGATAAGCATCAGGCATTAAGGCAAGTGACCATCCAAGAAGTACTGTCTCAAATTTTCGTGGATGAACAACTGTATTTAAAAAAGCTTGCCACTCCATAACTCTTATTTTTAGTTCAACACCAACTTTTGCTAATTGATACTGCAAAATTTGGGCTGTATTTACTCTAATATCATTCCCTGTATTTGTAACTAGTTCAAAAGTAAGAGGATTTTTTTCATTATAACCAGCCTCTTTTAAAAGCTCTTTAGCTTTCTCTAAATCTTGTTTTGTCTCTTTTACATTTTCATTATAAGCAAAACTTCCAGGCATAAATGGACCGTTACAAACTTTTGCATAACCAAAAAATAAAATATCAACTAACTCTTGTCGATTAATAGCTAAAGATAGAGCTTGTCTAACTTTTATATCTTTAAATTTTGGATTTTCAAGATTAAATCCTAAATAACTAAATCCAAAACTAGGACGATTTAAAATATCAAAGTTGTTTTTAAAATCCTCATTTAATTGTCTTGATGTTTGCATTGGAGTTAGTCCTCCAATATCAAGTTTTTTTTGTTTTAAATACAAAAAAGATGTATTTGGATCAGGTAAAAATTTGTATAAAATTTTATCTATTTTTGGTCTACCTTCAAAATAATCATCATTTGCAATAAGCTCTATATCAGAAGCTGTTTTAAACTCTTTTATTCTATAAGAGCCTGTTCCTGTTGGATTTTTGTTAAAACTACTTGTCATTAAGTTTTTTTCATCTTTTAATATATGATAAGGCAAGAGGCCAACCATCCAAATTTCCAAAGCTTTAAAATATGGTTTTTTATAAATGATTTCAACTGTTAAATCATCCAAAGCTTTTACACTTTGAACTTCATTAAAATTTGATTTTATTGAGTTAAATACTGTTGGGTCAATAATTTTTTCATATGTAAAAATGACATCTTTTGAACTGAGTTTTACTTTGTCATGCCACAAAATATTGTCTTTTAACTTTACTATCAATTTTGTAGGAGTAAGAAATTCATAAGAGCTTGCTAATTCAGTTGCAATATCTCCATTTCTATCATATTTAAAAAGACCATTAAAAAGCCAATCAGATATTTCACCACTTGCACTATCATTTGCTAAAATGGGATTTAGTCTACTAGGACTCGAACTCATACTAAGGTTTAAAGTACTCGCACTAAGAGATATTAAAAAAATTAGATTAAAAATAAACATTTTCATAATATATTGTATAGTTTTTTTACAAAAAATCGGATAAATTGGCTTTTAACAACTATTTGTGCTACAATCATTTTTTTATTGCAGGGGGACGTATTTTAGCGTTGAGAAGGTAAAACCTGACCCTTTGAACCTGTTGGTTAACACCATTGTAGGAAGCGAATTGTTAAAATAAAATTTAATATAAAGGGTGCTTTCTAATTTGAAAGTGCCCTTTTTTTGTAATAAAAATAAGAGTAAATATTTATAAGGAGATTTATGAAAAAGGTTTTGACTATTGCAGGCTCTGATTGTATTGGTGGAGCTGGTATTCAAGCAGATATAAAAACATTTAGTGCTTTTGGAACTTATGCTATGAGTGTTGTTACTGCTATTGTTGCTGAAAATACTTTTAGAGTTATTGATATTCAAGATATAAATCCAAATATTATTGAAAAACAATTAGAGGCTGTTTTTGAAGATGTTATTCCAGATGCAATAAAAATAGGTATGTTAGCGAATATTGATGCTATGGAAGTTGTTGCTAATTTTTTGAAAAAGCACAATGCAAAAAATATTGTAGTTGATCCCGTTATGTATGCAAAAAATGGAGATGCTTTAATGGATATAAAAAATATGAGTAGTTTAATTGAAAAAATTATTCCTCTTGCAGATATTATAACTCCAAATATTGCCGAAGCAGAACATTTAGCAAATATGAAAATAACTTCAATTGAAGATATGAAAGAGGCTTCAAAAAAGATATATGAAATGGGTTGTAAAAATGTTTTGATTAAAAGTGGAAATAGTTTTGAAAAATATTCAACAGATATTTTATATGATGGAAAAGAGTTTTACTATTTTGAAACACCAAAAGTTGATACAAAAAATACACACGGTACAGGATGTACATTTTCATCTGCAATTGCAGCAAATTTAGCTTTGGAGAATAATTTGAATATTTCAATTAAAAATTCAAAAGAGTATATTTATAAAGCTATAAAAAGCTCTTTTAATATAGGACATGGAAATGGACCGACAAACCACTTCTTTAAATTTTTTAAATAATATTAGGAAAAATAAATGATAAACGATTTAACAAAAATCTTAAAAAATATAAAAGAAAAAAATCCATTAATTCATCAAATTACAAATTATGTTACAGTAAATGATTGTGCAAATGTAACTTTAGCTATTGGTGCAAGTCCTGTAATGGCAGATGATGAAGCTGAAGTTGAAGAGTTTGTAAGTATAGCTTCAGCATTACTAATAAATATTGGAACATTAAGTAAAGATGGAAAAAACTCAATTTTAAAAGCTATTAAAAAAGCAAATGAAATAGATGTTCCAGTTATTCTTGACCCTGTTGGTGTTGGAGCTACAAAATTTAGAAAAGAGTTTGTAGAAAAACTTTTGAAAGAAACTGAAATATCTTGCATAAGAGGAAATATTTCTGAAATAAAAGCAATATTAAATTTAAGTTCAAATACAAGAGGCGCTGACGCTTCAAAAGATGATATTGAGTCTTTGGAAAATACAGCAAATCTTGCAAAGAAGTTAGCAAAAGATTTAAGTACGGTTATTGTAATTACTGGAGAAATTGATATTGTAACTGATGGAATAGTATGCGTTGCTATAAAAAATGGTAACCATCTTTTACCACAAATTACAGGAACAGGATGTATGTGTAGCTCTTTAGTAGCTAGTTATTGTGGAACATCTAAAAATAAAATATTAGAGGCTACAGTTTTGGGTGTTCTTACTATGGGAATTGCAGGTGAAATAGCATATGAAAATAGTGAAAATAGAGGTTTAGGAACTTTTCATAAAGAAATATTTAACGCAATAGGTAATTTTGATGAAAATATTTTAAATCAAAAAGCAAATATAAAAATATTATAAAAAGGAGAAATTGTGTCATTTTCAAGAAGTTTAAAACAAAAAGCAATAAATGTTTGGGAAGATGGTTATAATCACCCATTTGTTCAAGAGTTGGGAGCTGGAACTTTGGATAAGGAAAAGTTTAAATTCTATTTGTTACAAGATTATTTGTATCTTTTAGAGTATGCAAAAGTTTTTGCAATGGCTATGATTAAAACAGATGATGAAAAAATGTTGGCTAATCTAAGTAGCATAACTAAAAGTATTTTTGTGGATGAGATGCAAGTGCATAAGCTTTATATGAAGGAGTTTGGAATAACTCAAGATGAAGTTTCTAACGTAAAAGCTTCTTTGTTCAGTAGAACCTATACAGCAAATATGCTTGCAACTGCACAAAAAGGAGATTTAGTTGAAACTTTAGCTACTGTTTTTCCTTGTGCTTGGACATATTGTGAATATGCAAAAAGACTAAAAGAAGATTTTAAAGATTGTTTTGTAAATAATTTTTATAAATCTTGGTTAGAGACTTATTCAAGTGATGAATTTGCACAATCATTTGAATGGTTTTATGATGCAATTGATGAGTTAGTTGAAAATAAAACAGATAAAGAGAAAAGAAAAATTGAAGAAGTTTTTATTTCTAGTGTTGAATTTGAATATATGTTTTGGGAAATGGCATACAATAAAGAGATGTCATATACAAAAAGTAAATAAAATTGACAATAAAAAAAGGAGGCAAATTTGCCTCCTTTTGAAGTATGCAAAAGAAAAATCTTTTGAAAATTCCAATTATCTTTTTGAAAATTGAGAAGATTTTCTTGCTTTTTTCTTTCCGTATTTTTTTCTTTCAACAGATCTAGCATCTCTTGTTAATAATCCGTGAGGTTTTAAGATAGTTCTGAATTGCTCATCATAAGCAACTAATGCTCTAGAGATTCCATGTCTTGCAGCATCAGCTTGAGCAGAATATCCTCCACCTAAAGTTTTAACAACAATATTTACACTTGTCTCTTGTTTTGCAACATGTAATGGTTGCATTACTCTTTTTTTGATTGAATCGTGTCCACCAAGCCATTGGTCTAAAGATTGTCCATTTATAGTTAATTGTCCATTACCATTTTCTAACCAAACTTTTGCAATTGCTGTTTTTCTTCTTCCAGTTGCGTATACTTTTGCCATTACTATTATCCTTTAATTTGAGCAGTATGAGGGTGTTCACTTCCTGCATATACTTTTAATTTTTTTAACATAGCTTTACCAAGAGTAGTTTTTGGAAGCATACCTCTAGTAGCTAATTTATACAGTTTTTCAGGGTTTTTTTCAATCATATCTGACATTTTGTGAGTTTTTGTACTTCCAAAATAACCTGAGTGTGTATAGTAATTTTTTTCTTCTAATTTAGCACCAGTAAATTTAGCTTTGCTTGCATTAATTATTACTACATAATCTCCACAATCAACATTTGGTGTAAAACAAGGTTTATTTTTACCTCTTAATATTGTAGCAACTTCAGTAATTATTCTTCCGAAAACTTTACCTTCTGCATCTACTACAACCCAAGATCTTTCGATTTCGTTGGCTTTTGCCATTTGAGTAAATTTCATTTATTAACTCCCTTTCTTTGATGAGTTGCAATAGTATAGAATTAATACTTTAGTATTGCTTAAATTAAGTGTAAATTAATAATGAATTCTAAAAGTTGAGCCTCTATTTACATTTGAGATAATTTCAAGCTCAAAATTATGAAGTTTTAAAATAGATTTTACAATAAAAAGACCAAGTCCTAAAGAGTTATTCCATTCGTTGCTAGAGGCTCTATAGAATTTTTTGTCTATTTGCTCCAAATCTTCTTTACTAATACCAATTCCAAAATCTGTAATACTTATGGAATCTTTTGTTATTTTAATAAAAATATCTTTACTTGAATATTTTAGAGCATTTTCAATAATGTTTGAAATTGCAATAGATATCAAAGTTTCATCAGCCTCAATAAATACATCACTTTTTTCAACATGTATTTCTCTATTTTTATATTTAATTTTTAAATCACTAACACAATTTTCAACCAAAGAAAAAAGGTTTACTTTTGTTTTTAATAATTCTTGTTTTTTTTCCTGAAGTCTTAAGCTAAGTCTTAATTTATCAATTATTTGGGAAAGCTTTATTGAATTTGAGTGTATTTTATTTAGAAATTTGAGTTTTATATCTTGTTTTAGATTTTCATTCTCTATTAAAGTTTGACTGTAACCTGAAATTATTGCAATTGGATTTTTAAATTCGTGAGAAAGGCTTGAAATTATCTCATCTTTTTGTCTGTTTGATAATTTTAGTTTTGCTGTATGTTTAGCTTTTACTTGATCCTGTTTTGCTAATTTACTTGCAACTTTATTTAGAAGTTTTGCAATTTTGAAAAACTCAAAAGTGTAACTAGATTTTAAATTTAATTGTTCTTTATTTTTTGTAAGATTAACTAAAAAGTTTAAGATTAAATCCATCTCTTTTTTGATCTTAAGACTCAATAAGTAACTTGTAAAAAAAGCAATAATTAGGAATAATAAAGTATAAATAAAGATTTCGATAGCTAATTTTTTGAAATTATCAAGGATCTTATCCGTAAAAGCTGACATTCTAATGAAGTAAGTTTTATCATTTATTTTAAACTTTTTTGCAACATATAAAAGTTCTTTGTGCACACTATTTGAAAATCTTACACTGCTTGCTTGACCATATTTGTTGGCATTTATGATCTCTTCTCTATTTAGATGATTTTCATGAGTCTCTAAATTTTCACTTTCAGCAATTAAATTACCTTCACCATCAATTATTGAAACTCTTAAATTTAGTTTTACACCCAAATCTTTTATAGTTTTTTCAATATTTGTTAAATCATTTTCTTTAAGAAGTATCAAAAAGCTATCAATGTTTTTACTAAGATTTAATCTGGAATCTTCTAAATATATATATTTTGCCCAAAAATATACTATAAGATTTATAGTAATAATAGTTGTAATAAAAATAATTAAAAAGCTTCTAAAAAAAAGTCTATGAATTTTTAACAAAATATATAACCTTCTCCTCGAACTGCCTTTATATAGTTTTTACTTTCATCTGCATCTATTTTATCTTTTAGTCTTTTTATAGCAACATTTACTGTTTTTTCTTGTTTATCTAAAGAGTCCTTCCAAATATTTTCTAACAAATACTCTCTACTTAATAAAATATTTTGATTTTTTAAAAATTCTAAAAGAAGGTTATGTTCAAGATGTGTTAAGTCTAAAGTTTTTTCATCTATTGTAAAACTTTTGTTAGCAAAGTTATATAAAATATCTTTTACTTTTAATGTTTCACACTCTTTATTTGACCGTTTAATAACAGCTTTTATTCTTGCAAGAAGTTCATTTATATTGAATGGTTTTGTAATATAATCATCGGCAAATGCTTCAAATCCATCTAATATATCTGTAGATTTATCTTTTGCAGTTAGATAAATTACAGGATTTTGATAACCATCAGCCCTTATTTCTTTGATAAAGGTAGTTCCTTCTATATTTGGAAGATTTCTATCTATTAGAATTAAATCTATTTTTTCTTCATCGAGTATTTTTCTCACCTGTGCTGTAATAGTTAAAAAACCAATAGTATCATAGCCTTCTTTTTGTAGTGTGAACTCTAAAAGTTCTAATAAATCTTCTTCATCTTCAATAATTAAAACAGTATTATTCTTCATTTTCTTTCAGTGGTTCTATAATTTTTTTACCCTCGTTTGGGGAGTATTTTAGCGCAAGTATTCTAAAAAGGAAAAAAACAAAAATCACAAATAATAAAAAAATAATATCAATGTAATCCCTATTTTTATTCGCTGATAAAATTATTACTTCTCTAATTAGAAATATAATAAAAATATCAATAACAAATCGAAGTCGTAAAGTCTCCTTCTTTATAAAGTCAGAAATCATCTTTACAACTTCCATAATAACAATAAATTCTAACATTAAAATAATTGCTCTATAAAAATCGTGTCCAGCAATTAAGATCACAAAAAATATAATCGTTGCAATTAAAACTTCAAAGTTTGAACTAAAATAATCTGATATTTTTCTAATAGCTCTTTTCATTCAAAAAGTATATCATAAACAGATTATGATTGTACTATATCTCCACCAATTTGAGCAAATTGAAGAAGTTTAGCAATAGATACAGCTCTATCAGCAATTTTTTCTAATCTTCTTAAGCTACTTAAAATATCAAAATACTCTTTAGATAAATCAAGTTTTTGAGCAATTAATTTTAATATATTTTTTTCTATTATCAAGTATAAATCATCTGTTTTACTCTCTTCTACAACAACTTTATGATACTTCTCTTCGATTTGTTTTTCGTCATGCTCATCAATTATTGAAGCAGAAGTTTTTAATGATAATAAAGCTGATTTTAGAAGAGGAATTGTATATTCTAAAATTATTGCTGTATCTAAATCATTAGAATACGATTTCTTAAAGTTTTTTGCAAAATCTTTTGTGTTTGCTGCTGTTCTTACAAGTTCATTTGTTATTTTCAAAAAAGATACTAATCTTCTTAAATCTTTTGCTTCAGGTGAATACAAAGCCAAAGTAGAAACGATTATGTTATCAATCTCACTTGATTTTGCAAGAACTTTTTTTTCTGTAATTTCAACATTACTTAAATCCTCAATTCTTCTATCATTTAATGCTTTAAGACATAATTCTAAAGAATCAATTACTGAAAGTGCAATTTGTTGAATTTCACTTTTTACGTTTATTAATTTTGCTTCGTAAGGTTTTAACATTATCCAAATCTCCCTGTGATATAGTCTTCTGTTTTTTTATTTGTTGGATTAACAAAAATAGTTTCTGTTTCATCATATTCTATTAATTTTCCTAAATGGAAAAATGCAGTGTAATCAGCAACTCTAGCAGCTTGTTGCATATTGTGGGTTACAGTTATGATAGTATAATCTTGTTTTAACTCTAGCATTAAAGCTTCTATCTTTTCTGTTGAAATAGGATCAAGTGCACTTGTTGGTTCATCCATTAAAATTATTTCTGGCTTAATTGCAATTGTTCTAGCAATACATAATCTTTGTTGTTGACCTCCTGAAAGTGAAGTTCCAGGTTGATTTAATTTATTTTTTACCTCATTCCATAGACCAGATTTGATTAATGAAGTCTCAACTAATTCATCACAATCTTTTCCTTTTTTCACAATTCCATGTTTTAAAGGAGCATAGGCAACATTATCATAAATAGATTTTGGAAAAGGGTTTGGTTGTTGAAATACCATACCAACTTTTTTTCTAACACTTACTTCATCAACATCTTTATCATAAATATTTTTTTTATCAATAACAATTTTTCCATCAATTTTTACTATAGGAATTAAGTCATTCATTCTATTTATACATCTCAAAAAAGTAGATTTTCCACATCCAGAAGGTCCTATAAGTGCTGTAATTTTATTTTGATACAAACTTACATCTATATCAAATAAAGCTTGATTTGAACCATAAAATAGATTTAAATTTTTAACATCTATTTTAACTTTATTATTTGTAATCATTTTAGTTTTTTCCTTTTACCATTTTACTTCTAATTTTTTTCTAAGATATATAGCTATTGCATTTAGTGAAATTAAGATTGTTAATAAAACCAAAATTCCAGCTGCTGTTTTTTCTATATACATACCTTCTGGCATTCCAGCCCATGTAAATAACTGTGCTGGCATAACTGTTGCTGCTTGTGTTACCATAGAAGGTGCATCTGGAATAAATGCAATCATTCCTATAATAATAAGTGGAGCCGTTTCTCCCATAGCTTGTGCTAAACCAATAATTGAACCTGTTAAAATACCAGGGAAAGCCAAAGGTAAAACATGGTCTTTTGTAACTTGGATTTTATTTAGCCCTAAACCATAACCAGCTTGTCTAATATTATCAGGAACCGCTCTTAAAGCTGCTCTTGAACTTACAATAATAATTGGTAAAGTCATTAATGCAAGAGTTAATCCACCAACAAGTGGTGAACTTCTTGGCATTCCAAAAAGGTTAATAAAAATAGCAAGTCCTAAAAGTCCAAACAAAATAGATGGAATAGCTGCAAGGTTATTAATATTAATTTCAATAAATCTTGTAAACTTATTATCTCCTGCAAACTCTTCAAGATAAATAGCTGTCATAACTCCAATAGGAAATGCAACAGTCATAGTTATAATTAAAGTTAAAATAGAACCAATTACACTTGAAAAAATACCAGCATATTCAGGTATTTTTGAATCACCATTTGTAAAAAATACAGAGTTAAATTTTTTCTCAATTAAACCTTTTGAATAAAGTTCATCAACAAAAGCAATCTCTTTATCTTTTAATTTGTAGTTTTGATCTTTTAAATATTGATCAACTTGGTCATCTGCTAAAACCCAAAGACTTTGTGTTGTATTCATATAACTTGGATTTTGTTCAACTAGCTTATTTATATCTCTTAACCATGCTCTTGAAACAATATCTCTATACTCTTTTGGTACTGCAAATCTAGTATCATCTAAAGATTTTTCATCAAAAGTTACATCCACTTTAATGTAAGCTACATTAAACGCAGGAATACCTTTCCCTATCATGTCAAAAAGGAAAAATGCTAAAAAAGCGATTGAAAAGATTAATGAAGTCAATGTAAACTTCTTAAATCTAGCAGCACTTGCATGCCTTCTTTTTAAAGTAGGATCATAAAATGGATTGTGTTGTTTGTTTTTCTTTTTTGTTTTCATCATAATGTATTCACTTTATATTTTTCTTTAAATTTTCTAATCAAAGATAATGAAATCATATTTAAGATTAAAGTTACAATAAATAGCATAAGTCCCAGAGCAAAAGCTGAAAGTGTTTCTGGTGAATTAAATTCAAAATCTCCAACTAGTGAGTTTACTATTGTAACTGTAACAGTTGTCATATCATCAAGTGGATTCCAAGATAAATTTGGTCTAAGTCCTGCAGCCATAACAACAATCATAGTTTCTCCTAAAGCTCTAGATAAAGCTAAAAGTGAAGCTGAAATAATTCCAGGCATAGCAGAAGGTAAAACTATATTCTTTATAGTTTCTCCGTGTGTCATTCCCAAACCAAAAGCTGCTTTTCTTTGAGAATCTGGAACTGCACGAATTACGTCATCTGAAAGTGAAGATACTAAAGGAATAATCATGATTCCCATAACAATACCAGATGCTAAAGCACTATTGAAAGTTGCTTCAATTCCAAAAAAGTTTGCTACTTTAACAACGAAAGGAGCAACTGTAACAGCTGCAAAGAAACCGTAAACAACTGTTGGAATACCAGCAAGAATTTCAAGTAGAGGTTTTAAATAGTCTCTTACTTTACCACTAGCATATTCACTCATATAAATTGCACTTCCAAGTCCTATTGGAATAGCAACAGCCAAAGCTATGATTGTAATAACAAATGTTCCTGCAAATATTGGTAATGCACCAAACTCACTATTAGTAACACCTGGACTCCAAACAGTTCCTGTCAAGAAATACCAAAAACTTCTTAATTTAAAAAACTCTATTGCTTCAAATAAAATTGAAAACAGAATACCAAAAGTTGTTAAGATTGATATAACTGCAGCAATGATTAAAGTAAATTTAATCAATTTTGCGTTTAATTCTCTACGTTTTTTTTGTGATTCAAAGGTACTCAATACTTTCCTTTGTATTAAATTTTCTAAATTTTATAGTTGTTTGATTACATTACGATTACAATTATAAAACCCTGAATATAGGCTCTTGAGAACCTTTAGATTCTTTTTTTAGAATGTTTAAAGTGGTGTCAAAATCTGAAATATTAGACCTTGGATTTATCTCAATTATTGCGCAAGATACTGATAGTAAATTGAATTTTCTTGTTACGTTAAATCTATCTTTTGAAATAATAAATTCATTTGACTTATCCTCATTTGAATATAAGTTTTTTACACTATTTTTGAATTCTTCTTTAACTTGGGATGTTAGTTCAAAAATGTCATTGTGATTAAAATCTTTTAGTCCTACAAAAAAATCATCACCACCAATATGAGCAATAAATGATTCTTTTGGATATCTTTTTTGTAAAAGTTCTGAAAACAATAAAATTGCTCTATCCCCTTGTCTAAAGCCATAAATGTCATTAAAAGGTTTAAAATCATTAAAGTCAAAGTAAATTATATGAGTTATGTTTATATGAGCATTTTTAAAAGAGTTATTGATAAATTTTTCTATTTGATTATTTCCAGGTAGTTTTGTAAGTGGATTTTGATTTGTCGCAATCTCAATATTTCTATTGTAAGATAGCGTTAAGAGTGAATTTAGATTTATAAATCCCTTGTATTTATTAGATGAAGTTACAAAAATCCCTAATGAATCATTAACTTTTAAATTATAAAGTTCAAGAATTTGATCTATTCCCCAAGAAATTTCAACACTTAATGCAGGTTTGATATATTTTAATAAAGTCGATGAATAAGTTTTATTTTGGGCTAGTGATAATCCATATTGTGAATATGATATCTTTTTTATGTCGCTCTCATTAATAATTCCCAAAAAATATCCAAATTCATCAATAATTGGAACGAAATTGTGTTCAGTATTTTTTTTGAAATGTAAAAATAAATCATATAGAGATGTATTTACATCTAAAGGATAGATATTTTCTATAAATTTGTTATCAATAAAATTAGCATTATTAAATCTTTTTGTTGAGACGCATTCACTTGGCCATACAAACGCATAAACATTTGGCCAGTTGAAT
>CAYLKG010000023.1:0-24267 GCA_964384195.1 uncultured Aliarcobacter sp.
TAAAATTTTATTATCTTTTATTAACACAGCACCAATTGAAAGTATTTCATCTTTTTTTGGATTTAAACCAGTTGTTTCACAATCAAGACTTACATATTCATTTGGTGGTGGAGCATCAAATAAACATTCAAATCTTTTAGTTTTTAACTTTTTTTTCTCTATGTTTCTTAAAATATTTTTAAACATTAGTAAATCTTATCTAATTTAAATATGTATGAAATAAATTTTTTGAATTCATTAACAATTTTAAAGCTCTCTTTTAATAGATCTCTTTCTATTTTTCCTAGGCTATTTGTATCTATTTCATTTGATATAACTTTACTATTGTTAATAGCATCAAGATGATGTTTTAATCTTAGTGTATTTACTATTTCAAATGCTTCAATTAATTCAGCTGCCATATTTTTTTCAATAACTTTTCTCTCTTCAAGAATTTTAATTCTTTTAACTGTCGTTGTCTCTTTGATTTTTTCTTTTAAGCTTAAACTTCTAATTCCCTGAACTATTGGGAAAATAGCTGATTTTTTTATATTTATTAAATTATTTTTACCAATAAAGTTAGATATTGCAGTTGGAGTTTCAAATGCAGTTGTTGATTTCGCAAAATATGCTAAAAAAAGATCATTTTGAACTTTATTAAATAAATATTCTTTTAGAATAATTAAAACTTCTTTATCTCCTGCAACAGCAAATGAATCAATAAATATTGCCAAATCTAAATAACCTTTCATATCGGGATTATTTATCCATTTCGCAATATCATTTTTATAATCACTAAAGTTTTTACACCAAACTGGATTAGAAACCATTATATTCCCCTCACAAGGTGGATATCCTAATTCAATTAAATCATTTGTTAGTTGTTCCATGTAAGGTCTATATTGCTCAACATCTACGCCATCTTTTACAATCAAAGCATTATCTTGATCGGTTTTGATTATTTGTTCATTTCTTCCTTCACTTCCCATTACTATCAAACAAGCACTATCTTGAAGTTCAATTGGAAGAATAAGACTATAAAGTTTTTGATAAACTTTTGTGTTTAATTGCCCAATTAAACTTGAAATATGGTGTATTTTTACACCTTTTGCTTGAAGACTTGTTATAATATCAAGAAAATCTTTACTTGCATTTTTCAAATCTTGTACATTTTTAGCATTTTTAATCTTTGATTCAATAACATAAGTATGGTTTGCAAAATGGGATAGAATATCTATTTGTTCAAGTATTCCGACCATCTCTCCACTACTATTTACAACTCCAACTCTTTTAATATTTCTTTTTACTAATATTGTTAAAGCTTCAAATAAATAATCGTCTTTTTGAATTGTAAGTAAAGGAAAAATAGCAATATCCTTTACAGGGATATTTAAATCTCGACCCTGTAAAAGTACTTTAACTTTTAAAAGTGAATCTGTAATAATTCCATAACCTAATTTTTTACTTTTTACAATAATTGTTGAAGTTTTAAATTGCATAGATTTTTCTATGGCATCTATCAGTTTTGTATCTTCTTCAACAATACAAGCTTCGTGGATTAATGTATCTTGAACTTTTGCTATCATAAAAGAAGATAATTCTGAAGTATACTCTTTATCTTTTAATGTTTTTATTTTGTTTACTAAATCTTTTAAGAAGAAATCTTTAAATTCTTGGTTTTTTTCAATTAGAGATAAAAATGCTTTTTTATCAATTTCATAACAAATTAGCTCTTCATTTACCTTGAAAGTATGTTCACATTTACCATAAATAAGAGAATTTGAATCAAAAGAATCTTCGCTTTGGTAATCCATAATTAGATTATTTTCTTTAGAATATTCAAAAACAGAACCCTTTATAATTATGAAAAACGTGTTAGGAATATTATTTTGGCTTATTAAAATTGTATCTTTTGGGTAATAAGCAATATCCATGTGTTGTAGGCACATTGACATTTGGCTGGGACTTAAATGTCCAAATGGATGGATATTTGATAAAAAAACTTCTTGATCTTGGATACTCATAAATTCTCCTTTTGATTTATTGAAGGTGTTCTTAAATTATCAATTAGCAAAACAACTTCATTTGGTATATTTGGTGTAAATTTTGAAATAATTATTGAAATAATAATATTTAAAACAGCACCAACCACTCCAATTCCTATAGGCATAATACCAAAGATATAGTAGTTAGAAGAAGATGCTTCATTGTTTATAAAACAAAAATAAATTATGTATAAAAGAATAAAAATTAAAGAGCTTAGTAAACCAGCTATCGCACCTTCTTTTGTAATATTTTTATTAAAAATACCAAGTACGATTGTAGGGAAAAGCGTACCTGCTAAAATTGTAAAAGATATTGTAACCGTTTTAATTATTGAGTAATTAGGAATTGTAAAAAAAGTGGCTAAAGATATAGTTACTAAGAGCAAAATTTTTGATGAAATTTTAAATTTCAAACTATTATAACGAAGCTCTTTTTTATCAAAAATCATTAAAATAGAATTTGTACTTATCAATATCAACCCAGTCATCGTAGAAAGCGCTGCAGCTAATGCCCCAGCGAGAATTAGAGCAACTGTCCAGTTTGGTAAATTAGCAATTTCTGGATTAATTAAAGTTTGAACATCTGGATTTATAAATAATTCATTTGTAGCAGAATTATTTATTTGGATAGTTTGGTTATTATTTTGTTCTGTATATTTTACTTCACCTATATCTTGCCAAATTTTAAGCCATTTTCCGTTGTTTGGTAGATTATTCTCATTATTTATTTCATTGTTTATGAAAGCTTCGTATTCAACATTTTGTGTTTGTTTTATGTTATTTATTTTTGATAAAGTTGCTAATGGTGATATAGCAGTGTAAATAATTGAAATAAAAATTAAAGCCCAAAAAGCTGATTTTCTAGTATCATTTACACTAGGAGTTGAAATAAATTTAATTAAAATATGTGGTAATGCTGCTACTCCTAGCATTAAAGATAAAGACACTGTAAAAATATCTAGTAATTCAAAAGCTTTTGTATAAGAAAGACCAAAATCAGCAAGACTACTATCCAAAACATGAAGCAAAAAAGTTCCTTCAGGAATTATTTTAGTACCTGTATCAAAAACAAATGTTGTTTTTGAAAATAGTGCAAGTTGAGGAATTAAACTATCAGTAAGTTCTAAAGAAAGAAAAATAACAGGAGTTATAAAAGCGAATAAGATGATTATATATTGTGCTATTTGCGTATAAGTAACTTGTCGAATTCCACCTAGTAATGAATATAAAAAAGCCACAAAAATTGCTACAACCAAAGCTTCTTCTTTGTTTATTTGAAAAATCCTCGAAAAGACAATTCCAATACCTTTCATTTGAGCTGAAATATATATGAATGAGACAATAATTATTATTAATATTGTTAAATTTCTAGCAAATTTTGAATAGTATCTAATTTCAATAAACTCTGATAGATGAAATTTTCCAAATTTTCTCAAATAAGGAACAATAAGCAGCGTCAAAAGTACAAAACCACCAGTAAACCCCATAATATAGGCTGAACCATCAAATCCTAAATATGAAATTGTCCCAGTAAGAGCTACAAAAGTAACAGCACTTATAAAATCAACAGCAATTGAAATTCCATTTGTAACAGGATTAAAATTGTTTTTTGCTATGTAAAAATCTTTTGTTGAACTTGATTTTGTCCATAAGGCTAAACCAAAATATATCGTAAAAGATATTCCTACTAGGAGATAAATTAAAGATTGAAGTTCCATTAATATTCGCTTGCAGAGTATTTTTCATCAAGTTTAGAAACTTTTTTAATATATACAAAAATGATAAAGATAAAAAGTAAAATAGAGCCTTGATTAGCTAAAAAGAAGCCTAGTTTAACGCCTAGAAATTCAAAATTATTTAAAAAATTTGCTCCAAAAATAGAAAGTCCAAAAGTAAATATAGCCCAAACAGATAATAATTTTGCAATAAGAAAGACATTCTCTTTCCAATATAATCGCATAAAATTTTGGTCTTTATCCACTATAGCTCCTATTAAATATACAGGATTATAGTTTATTTTAGTAGCAAAAACATAGCAAATTATTTTATTTACATAGAGTAATATCTATCTATTTTATAACCTAGACCTCTAATATTTTTTATAAAATCCTCTTTAAGAATTTTTTTTAGTCTTGAAATTTCAGCTCTTATTGTAGGATTATCAATATTTTCAGCATCCCAAACATCTACTCTGAATCTTTCAAAATCAACTATCATATTTATATTTAAAGCTAGTATATGAATAATTTCAAGCTGTTTTTTTGTCAAATTCTGAGGTTCCCCATTGAAATAAAGAGTTTGCTTGTCTTTTGAATAAGAGTAATTTTCTGAAAATCTAATATGAGTTGTATTATTTTGCTCTTTTTTCAAAATTTGATTTATTTTTATTCCAAGTTCACCTAAGTGAAAAGGTTTTTTTAAATATTCTCTAGCCCCTAGATTGTAAGCTTTTGTAATATCTTCAATATCAATTTGTGCAGATATAAAAATTGTAGATATATGAATTTTTCTATTGTTTAGTTCTTGTAAAACAGAAAAACCATCAACATTAGGAACATTTACATCGAGGATAAGTAAATCATAACCTTGTTCTACTTTGTTTAGGACATCAGCTCCATCTAAAAAACTTTCAACCATATGACCAATGCCCCTTAAATATTCACTGATTGCATTGTTCAACATTAACTCATCTTCAAGAAGTAGTATCTTCATTTATTTTAAACCTATATATAAATTTTGTCTCTTTTGCATCTGATAATATGTCTATTATAACCAAATTCTTATCACAAATCTCTTTTACAATTTTGAGTCCAAGACCAAAACCACCTCTTGCACTATTTTCTCTATAAAAGTCATCAAATATCTTATCTACATTTTCTATTTTTTTTGAATTTGTTGTAACACTAAACTCTATTTCATCATCGCTTAAATAGGTCAATTTAACAAAAATAGGGGACTTACTAAATGAATATTTTACAGCATTAGAAAGATTATTATCAATTATTCTTTGTAGCTCTGTTTGGTTGAATTTTAGATAAACATCATCTTCAATGTTTTTTATAAAATATAAAGAGTTTGATTTTACAATCTCTTCAAAAAAATCCATTCGCTCTTTTAAAATTTTAGAAAATTCTAGATACTCTTTTTCATAAGTAACCCTATCTTTTTTTATTAGATATGATAAATCATCATAGATATATTGAATTATTTTGGAACCAGATTCAATATTAGTAATATAGCTATTATCTGGTATTTTCATTTTTAGTAAATCAATATTTGTTCTTATTATTGCTAGTGGAGTATTTATCTCATGAACAGAGTTTTTTATAAATTGTTTTTGAGATTCAACTAAATTAGAAAGCTCTTTTGTTTTTTCATTAACTTTTAATTCTAGATTTTTATTCAAATCTTCAAGCATTATGCTTTTTAACTTTATGTTATTTATTGCATCTGTAGCGTAATTTGCAATTACTTTGAACTCTCCAAAGATGATTCTATTTTGATTTATTGGATTATTATTGTTTTGAGATTCCTTAAAGTAATTTCCTATCTCTTTAACATCATTTACTATTAAAATAGTTGCATTTTTATAGATAAATATAGAATACAAAATAAGTAAGATGGTAAGTGAAGTTATCTGCAAAGTATAATTTGAAATTTTTTTATTATATTCTTCTTCTTTTTGCTTAATTAATCTATCTATTTCATCTAGATATACACCTTTCCCTAAAGTCCAATTCCAATTGGAATATGAATTTACAAATGAAAGTTTATTTGTCTCTTTTGATGCCTCAGGTTTTGTCCAAAAATAATTTACATAACCCCCACCATTTTTTTGTGATTCTTTAATTAATTCGGAAATTGGATATTTGCCAGAAGAATCTTTGAAATTTAAAAAGTTTTTTCCAACATTTAGTTTTTCATTGGAACTTAATACTACATTTCCATCAAAATCATAAATAAAAATATATTCATTTGGATTATCACTTAATTTTAATTTATTAATTGCTAAAAGAACATCTTTTTTTATTTGATTAACTGATTTTAAATCCTTATTTTGATTGTAGTAGTAATCAATAAATTTAATAACGTAATCAATATGATTTTTTAGAAGAGCTTTTTGACTATTTGTATAATCAGTCTTTAAAGTATGAATTTTTTCTTGAAGTTCTTCATGCGCATTGTTTATTATTGTAAATGTAAAAAATGAAATCAGTATTATAATAAATACTATACTATAAACTATTAAGTGATAGAGACTTTTTGCTTTTAACATTTAAAATTATAACCTAAAATTAATTTTATACAATAATAGCTAGATTTTAATAATAAGTAAGTTACATAAAAAGTGGCGCGGCCAACGAGACTCGAACTCGCGACCTCCTGCGTGACAGGCAGGCATTCTAACCAACTAAACTATGGCCGCACCTAAAAAACAATGGTGGTCGATATAAGACTCGAACTTATGACATCTACCTTGTAAGGGTAGCGCTCTACCAACTGAGCTAATCGACCAATAAGTTGCATAAATGACCTTGGTGACCCCTAGGGGATTCGAACCCCTGTGGCATGGATGAAAACCATGAATCCTAACCGTTAGATGAAGGGGCCAAGTTATGCAACAAAAAAATGGTGACCTGTGATGGATTCGAACCATCGGCCTCCTCATTAAAAGTGAGATGCTCTACCGGCTGAGCTAACAAGTCATAAAAAATAAAAAAGTGGCGCGGCCAACGAGACTCGAACTCGCGACCTCCTGCGTGACAGGCAGGCATTCTAACCAACTAAACTATGGCCGCACCTAAAAAACAATGGTGGTCGATATAAGACTCGAACTTATGACATCTACCTTGTAAGGGTAGCGCTCTACCAACTGAGCTAATCGACCAATAAGTTGCATAAATGACCTTGGTGACCCCTAGGGGATTCGAACCCCTGTGGCATGGATGAAAACCATGAATCCTAACCGTTAGATGAAGGGGCCAAGTTATGCAACAAAAAAATGGTGACCTGTGATGGATTCGAACCATCGGCCTCCTCATTAAAAGTGAGATGCTCTACCGGCTGAGCTAACAAGTCATTTTATTTAAGCTTCAACTTAAATTGGACTGGAATTATAGTGCAAAATATTTTAATTGTCAAGAGTTTTTTGAATAAATTTTGAAATTTCTTTTAATGAAACATTACAAGCCTGTTTTTGCACATCTTCTCTTGAACCCTCAAAATGATATACATTTGTTAATTTGTGTGCTTTATCATCACAAATTCCAATTACAACTGTTCCTACAGGTTTTGTTTCAGTTCCACCGTTTGGTCCAGCAATTCCTGATATTGCGATTGCATAATTTGCTTTAAATTTCTTAATTACACCATCTAACATTTCATTTACAGTTTCAATGCTAACAGCACCATAGTTTTCTAGAGTACTATTTTTAACATTTAATTCTTTATTTTTTATTTCATTTGAATAGCTAACTATGCTACCATTAAATATATCACTTGAACCACTGATTTTTGTTATCATACTAGCTACAAGTCCACCAGTACAAGATTCTGCACAAGTAATTGATTTATTATGCTTTCGTAGAAGATTTTGAAGCTCTATCATATTAGTTTGAGTGAATATTTCTTCTTGCATATTATTACCTTTAAATTTATTTGCTAAGAAATTTTATAGATTTTTTATAAATATAAGATAAATAGATATCTATTTTTAGAAGATAATATAAAAGAGCCAGAAAGCTCTTTTATATTTATTCAGCGTCTGTGTAGTCTTTTAAGAATTGTTCATGATTAAAAGTTTTACCTAAATAAGAACAAACAATTTGAATATCTCTTTCTGCATTTCCTAAACAAGAAGTTGCACCTGGAGAAGGAGTCATATTAAATATAATCCCCTTTTCTTCTGTAATAGAAGCTTCACCTAGCATTAATTTTTGCTCTTTTTTGTTAAGAACTTGAGGTCTTACTCCACCAAATCCTTTTGCATATTCGATATCATCAGCACTCAAAGAAGGAACAATTTTTTGTGCATCTTTTGCAAATAACTTTTTATTAATTCCTGGAATTTCGAACAAGAAGTTTTTAAACACATAGTTTCTAATATCACTATCTTTTAATAAATCCCAGAAAATTTTTACTATATTTCCATCAAAATTCATAGTTTTTAGGCATTGGAAGAATGATTTTCCACCTTTGTATCTTTCAAGAACTAATAAAGCAAGAGCTGTTGGTCCAAATCTTGTTTTCCCATCACAAAGGATATCAGGATCCCCATGAAGTGCTGCGAATGGAAGTTTGTCATTTTGTACCATGTAAACTTTACCATTTAAGTAAGTTCCATTTGTAATATAAAACGATCCAGCCATTGATAAAGAACCCATATGTTTTCCATAACCCATTTTATGAGCTAGATATAAAGAGTGAGCTCCTGCATTTACAACAACAAAATCAGCAGTATAAACAGCACCATTTGTAGTAGTTAGCTTAAATTTATCTCCAATTTTTTGGATTTCTTCAACTTCTGAATTAAAATATACATCAGTTATTTTTTCACTATCAGCATTTTGACCAGCTTTAACTAATTCTTTTGTCATTTCTCCATAATCAACAGTTGTATATTGGTCATTTGTTCCCATTGCAACTATTGGTTCTGGTCTATCTTTAGTTTTTTCTTTATTTGCATAAACAAGTAGTGGTTCTTTTTCTCTTAAAGCTTCTTTATCCCATAGTTCTAAATAAGGGAAGATTTCTTTAAACTTGTTATATCTATCTGTGATAAATTGAACTTCTTTTTCTCCAACTCCTAAAGCCATTTTTTGATGTTTGAACATAATTTTATCTTGTAAATCATATGCCAAACAGAACTTTTCAATCATTTTTGCAGTTCTTTTTGTGATTTTAGCTTTATCAAAAGTATAGTTTGTCTCAATATCTCCAACATGGATTGTTTGAGAATTACTTGTACCTTTAGAGTTTAAAGTTGCAAGTTCTTCATATTTTTCAAGTAGACAAATATTATTTACATCAGAATATTTTGCTAATTCAAAGAATAAAGCAGCTCCTGAAATTCCTCCACCAACAATCACAACCTCATAGTGTTTTTCGCTCATTTTTCTATCCTATATTTTTTAATGTCAAAATTTGCAAAGATTCTATCATATAAATTTTTAAAAATTATATAAATTATCAGATTTATCTATTATTTTAAGCTATTAAATTAAGAATTTAAACAAATTTCGATACAATCTTTGCTTTAATATAAATGTAAGAAACAATAAAAATAAGGTGATATAATGGATTTTAAAGAGACTTTACTACTTCCTAAAACAGATTTTCCTATGCGAGGAAATCTTCCACAAAATGAACCACTTAGATATAAAAAGTGGGATGAAATAAAAGTTTATGAAAAAATGAAACAAAATAGAATAGGGGCTTCTAGTTTTACACTTCATGATGGTCCTCCTTATGCAAATGGTAATATTCATATTGGACATGCATTAAATAAAATACTTAAAGATATTATTAATAAATTTCATTATTTTGATGGGAAATCTATAAGATATACCCCAGGATGGGATTGTCATGGACTTCCAATTGAACAAAAAGTTGAAGAGAAAATTGGTAGTGAAAAGAAAAAAATATTAGCAAAGTCTAAATTAAGAGAGTTGTGTAGAGAACATGCAAGTAAGTTTGTAAATATTCAAAAAGATGAATTTAAATCTTTAGGAGTTATTGCTGATTGGGAAAATCCTTATTTAACAATGGATTTTAAATTTGAAGCAAATATATATAGAGAACTTTGTGCTATTGCAAAGCAAGGATTATTAGTTCAAAGAAGTAAACCTGTATATTGGTCGTGGGCTGCACAAACTGCTTTGGCTGAGGCTGAAGTTGAATACGAAGATAAAATATCACCTTCAATTTATGTTGCATTTAAACATCAAAATATTGATGCAAGTATTATTATCTGGACAACAACTCCTTGGACACTACCTGCAAATCAAGCAATTGCTATGAATAAAGAAGAAGAGTATGTTCTTACAAGTGATAAATTTATAGTTGCTAAAAAATTGTATAACTCTTTAATTGAGCAAGGTGTAATTTCTGGAAATATTGTTGAAACAATTGATGTTGTAAAATTAGAAAATACAAAAGCAACAAATCCATTAAATGGAAGAGACTCAAGAGTAATTTTTGGTGAGCATGTTTTAATGGATTCAGGTTCTGGAGCAGTTCATACAGCACCTGGACATGGGGAAGACGACTATAAAGTATCATTGAAATATGGTATTGAAGTTATTATGCCTGTTGATGCTTATGGTAAATATGATGAAACAATAGTTAGAGAAAAGCTATTTAAAGATTGTGATAAATATTTAGGATTAAATGTATTTAAAGCAAATGATTTAATTTTAGAAGAATTAGGAAGTGCTTTATTAAAAAAAGTTGACATAAAACACTCTTATCCTCACTGTTGGAGAACTCATACACCAATTATTTTTAGAGCAACAAAGCAGTGGTTTATTTCTATTGATGATAAGTATGGAAATTTGAATAAAAGTTTGAGACAAAATGCTTTAGAGGTTATTGAGAATATCAAATTTTATCCAGATTGGGGAAGAAATAGACTTAAAGCTATGCTTGAAGGAAGACCTGATTGGTGTATTTCAAGACAAAGAGATTGGGGAGTTCCAATAGCATTTTTTAGAAATAAAAAAACTGATGAGATTGTTTTTGATGAAAAAGTTTTAAACTATACAGCTATGATTTTTGAAAGACATGGTTGTGACGCTTGGTATGATATGGAAATATCTGATTTGTTATATCCTGGAAGCGGATTAAATCCAGATGATTTAGAAAAAACTTTAGATATATTAGATGTGTGGTTTGATAGTGGAAGTACACAAAATGCTGTTTTAAGAAGTGGGAACTATGATGCTGGAACTTTCCCTGCTGATATGTATCTTGAAGGAAGTGATCAACACAGAGGTTGGTTCCAATCTTCACTTTTAACAACTTTAGCTAGTAGTGAAATAGTACCTTATAAATCAATATTAACCCATGGATTCACTGTCGATGAAAAAGGTGAAAAAATGAGTAAATCAAAAGGAAATGTTGTAGCACCTGATAAAGTTTTAAAAGAGTATGGAAGTGAAATTTTAAGACTTTGGGTTGCAATGAGTGATTATCAAAGTGATTTAAAAATTTCTGATAATATTTTAAAGCAAAATGGTGAGTTGTACAGAAAAATAAGAAATACAGCAAGATTTTTGTTAGCAAATATTGATGATTTAGAAAGTTTAGTTGAAGTTGAGAAGTTAGGAGAACTTGATAAATGGGTTTTAGAGAAAGCAAAAAGAGTTTTTGATGAAATCGATGCTTCTTTTAAAGCTTATGAATTTTCAAAAGGTTTAAATAAACTAAATAACTTTTTAGTAGTTGATTTATCTGGAATTTATCTGGATGTTTGTAAAGATAGATTATATTGTGATAAAAAAGATGATATTCATAGAACAGCATCTCAAACAGTTATGGCTATGATTACTAAAAAATTAATTAGTACTTTAGCTTGTATTTTAACTTATACAATGGATGAATTACTTGATTTTGCACCACATATAATCAAAGGTGGTGCTAAAGATATTTTTGATTTTACAAGATATGATTTGCCGGAAGTTAAGTCATTTATAAATGATGAATTATTTGTAGAAGCAAAAGAGAAATTTTCTGAAATTAAAGATGCTTTAAGTAAAGAAAAGATAATTAAATCTACACTAGAGCTAGAAATAGTTACAACAAATAAAGAATTTTTAGCTTTAGATGAAGTAGAATCAAGTGATTGGTTCTTGGTTAGTAAGGTTTCAAACACTACTTCAAATGAAAAAGAGCTAGGTAGTTTTAAAATAGAAGATAGTGAATTTAAAGTATTTAAAGCAAGTGGGCACAAATGTCCTAGATGTTGGAAATATACTTCGACAAAAGAAGATGAATTATGTTCTAGATGTGATGAAGTGGTAAATTAATGTTTGAAAATGAAGTTACACTTACATTTATATTTCAAACAATAGCCGTTGTATTAGTCGTAACTGCTATTGGAATATTTTTTGTAAAGAAGTATGAAAAAAGAGGTAAATAAATATGTTTCCATTTAGTGATGAAGATTTAAAAGAACCAGTTAGCAATATTATAAGTAAAAAAATTTCTCCAATGCTTGCACGAGATGGAGGGGCTATTGAACTTTTAGAAATTAAAAATGCAAAAGTTTATATACAATTAAAAGGTGCTTGTGTTGGGTGTAGTGCAAGTGGTAGTACACTAAAATATATTGTTGAAAAAGAATTGAAAAGTGCGATACACCCTGATTTAAAAATAGTTAATGTTCCTATTGGAAAAACTGATTATTTAGAGGACTAATTTGATAAACGAAAATAGAGTATTAGAGAGTGCAAATTCTTTGTTTACACAAAAAAAATTTAGAGAGGCTTTGTTTTATTATTCTTTATTAATTTCTAATTTTCCGCAAAATAAAGAGTATCCTATGTATGCTCTTTTTTGTGATATTTCTATAGAAGATGAGAGTAAAGCACTATCTTTATTTGATTATTTTTCAGTTTTAAAGAAAGATGGCTTAGAACAAGCTATAAAATACATTGAAGATGTTATAAATGCATATGATGGTGACATTGAAAAAATGATGGGTATATTAGAAGAGATAGCGGTATCAAATATAAATAGCCTTGAAGCAATAAATTATAGTGATTTTAATAAAACGGTTGAGCAAAGAGGATCTTTTAAATTGGCTTTTGAGGATATTATGTTTTCAACAAAAGTTGCAATTGACAACAGAGAAGATTTTTATGATTTTGTTACAAAACTTATAGATAATGGTTTTGATAACACAGCATATAGCTATTTAGATGGATTTAATGAATATTTTAATTATGATAAAGAGATTGTAAAATTATATAAAAAATTAGAAGAGAAGCAAAATGAAGCTAAACATAAACGGTAAAATATTTACAGACAATACTAATGAACTTGAAAAAGATTTTATTTTTGTTGTTTCAAAACAAAATGAAAGGTTTAAAGATAACGTAATAAATGCTGGTTATGAAGTAATAAATGCTGATGAATTAAAAAAATATTTAGATATGAGTAGCATAAAAATTGTTGGAATAACAGGAACAAATGGTAAAACAACAACTGCTGCTGCTATTTATTCTATATTGCTTGACTTAGGTTATAAAGTAGCTCTTCAAGGAACAAGGGGGTTTTTTATAAATGGAAATCAAGAAGAAGAGTATTCTTTAACAACACCTGTTCAACTTGGAAATTTTGAACATATACAAAAAGCTTTGCAAAATGGATGTCAATATTTTATAATGGAAGTAAGTTCTCATGCAATTGAGCAAAAAAGAATTGAAGGTTTAGATTTTGCTTTGAAAATTCATACAAATATTACTAGAGATCATTTAGACTATCATAAAACAATAGAAGAATATATAAATGTTAAAAACTCTTTCTTGAGTGATGATAGCATGAAACTTTTAAATATAGATGATAAAATTGTAAAATTCAATCCTAAAAATGCTTACACTTACTCTTTGAATATATTTTCTAATTTTAAAGTAGATGCTTACTCTTTTAATAATGGTATGCATGTAATGTTTAGTCATAATAAAAATAATTATACATTTTCATCTTTGATGATGGGAATTTTCAATATTTATAATTTAATGGCAAGTGTTGCTGCAGTATCTTTGATAACAGATAAAAGATTAGATAATATTTGTAAAACTTTAGAGAACTTCGGTGGAGTTAGTGGAAGAATGGAGATAATTAATTTGAATCCACTAGTTATAGTAGATTTTGCACATACTCCTGATGGTATGGATGAGGTATTAAAAAGTTTTCCACAAAAAGAGATAATTTGTATTTTTGGAGCAGGTGGAAATAGGGATAGCTTAAAAAGACCGTTAATGGGAAAAGTAGCTGCAAAATACTCTAAACATATAATTGTGACAAGTGATAATCCAAGATTTGAAGATCCAGATTTAATAATAAATGATATAGTTGCTGGAATTCCTTCAAACATTAATTATGAAATTGAAGTTAATAGAAAAGAAGCTATAAAAAAAGCTATAAATTTAGCAAATGAAAATAGTGTTATTCTAGTTTTAGGAAAGGGTGATGAATCTACTCAAATTATTTATGATCAAAAACTTCCTTTTTCTGATAAAACAGAGATTCTAAAAGCCTTAAAAAAGATAGAAGTTTAATAGACTTTTATCTAAAAATATACTTAAATAATCTAATAAAAATAATTAATCAAATCTTAAAAAACTTTTAGATAAAATCCACATTCTAATTTTATATTAGAACCTCACATGCATCAATCCTTGCTCGGGTTGTACCATTTGGTATTAAGGGATGCAGAGGCCTAAACCCTAGAAAAAAAATAAAACAAATTAATTCAAGGAGAATTACTCATGGTTACTATGAAAGACCTATTAGAGTGTGGTGTACACTTCGGACACCAAACAAGAAGATGGAATCCAAAAATGAAAAAATTCATTTTCGGTGTTAGAAAAAATATCTATATTATAGATTTACAAAAAACATTAAGATATTTCAGATATACATATAATGTTGTAAGAGATAGAGCTGCTGAAGGTCAAACAATGATCTTTGTTGGTACAAAAAAACAAGCTAGTGAAACAATTAAAAAAGCTGCTGAATCTTGTGGAATGCCATATGTAAACCACAGATGGTTAGGTGGAATGCTTACAAACTTTGGAACAATTAAAAAATCAATTAGAAAATTAGAAATTATTAAAAAAATGAGAGAAGAAGGGCAACTTAATCTTTTAACTAAAAAAGAAGCTTTAATGCTTACTAGAAAAGAAGAAAAATTAGAGTTATACCTTGGTGGAATAAAAGAGATGAACAAAATTCCTGATATGATGTTCGTTCTTGATGCAGTTAAAGAAAAAATTGCTATTCAAGAAGCTAGAAGATTAGGAATTACAGTTGTTGCACCTTTAGATACAAACTGTGACCCAGATGTTGTTGATTTACCAATTCCAGGAAATGATGATGCTATTAGATCTATTCATTTATTCTGTAATGAAATGGCAGCAGCTATGAATGAAGGTAAAGCAGCAATGGCTGATGCAAATGGTGAAGAAGTAGTTGAGTCTATTTCTCAATTAGAAAAAGATGGGCTTATAGCTGAAGCAGTCGCAGAAGGTGAAGATATAAACTTTACAGAAGGAGAAGAAGCGTAATGGCAGTAACTCCTCAATTAATTAAAGAGTTAAGAGAATTAACTGGTGCGGGAATGATGGATTGTAAAAATGCATTAAGTGAAACTGATGGTAACATTGAAAAGGCTGTTCAAGCACTTAGAGAAGCTGGACTTGGAAAAGCTGCTAAAAAAGCTGGAAATGTTGCTGCTGAAGGATTAGTTGCAATTGAAATCAATTCGAACAACACAAAAGCTGTTATTTTAGAGTTAAACTCTCAAACAGACTTTGTTGCTAAAAATGAAAATTTTATTAACTTAACAAAAGAGATTACTTCTCATGCGTTAAATAATGGGATTAATGATGCTGAAACTTTAAATGCTTCATCTATCAATGGACAAGATTTCCCAACTTTCCTTGCAGAAAAAATTGCAACTATCGGTGAGAACTTAGTTGCTAGAAAACTATCTACTGTTGAAGGTCAAGTTGTAAATGGATATGTTCACGTTACAGGAAGAACAGGTGTTGTTTTAGCTGCAAAATGTGCTGAAGGTGTAAAAGATAAAGCTTCTACACTTTTAAGAAACATTGCAATGCATGCATCTGCTATGAAACCAACAGTTATTTCATATAAAGATTTAGATGCATCTTTCGTTGAGTCTGAAAATAGAGCAATTAGAGCAGAAATCGAAGCTGAAAATGAAGAATTAGTAAGATTAAAAAAACCATTGAAAAAAATTCCAGAATTTGTTTCTAAATCTCAATTAACAGATGAAGCTATTGCAGCTGCAAAAGCTAGATTTGAAGATGAGTTAAGAGCAGCTGGAAAACCTGAAAAAATTTGGGCAAATATTATTCCAGGACAAATTGAAAGATTTATCACTGATAATACTCAATTAGATGGAAGATTTGCTCTTTTATCTCAAGCTTATGTAATGGATGATAAAAAAACAGTTGAACAAGCAATTGCAGAAGTTGATGCTTCAATTGAAATTACAGGATATATTAGATTTGAACTTGGTGAAGGAATCGAGAAAAAAGAAGAAGATTTCGCAGCTGAAGTTGCAAAACAAATGGGTAAATAATTTATAGTTTTAAAAAACTATTATAAAAAGGATGAGCAATGAGTGAAGAATTAATTAATAAGCCACTCATTGCGTCCACTCTTCTAGAAGCAAAAAATCTATCACATAACTTTGATTATGAACTTTTTAAAAATATCAATTTAAGTTTAAATGAAAAAGAGTCTATAGCTATTATTGGAACAAGTGGTAGTGGAAAATCTACTTTACTTAATATTTTATCTTCACTTTTAAAGCCAACAACAGGAAATGTTGTTTTTCAAAGTAAAGATTTATATTCTTTAAAACAAAATGAACTTTTAAAAATAAGAAGGGATGATTTTGGTATTATCTTTCAGGCTCACTATTTATTTAGAGGGTTCACAGCAATTGAAAATTTAAATATTGCTACATTATTAAGCCATACAAATTTAGACATAAAACTTCTTAAAGAATTAAATATTGAACATGTTATAAATCAAGGTGTTGGAGAGCTTAGTGGTGGTCAGCAACAAAGATTGTCAATAGCAAGAATTCTTATGAAAAAACCAAAAATAATTTTCGCAGATGAACCAACAGGAAATTTAGATAAAGATACTGCAAATGTTGTTATGAATACACTTTTTAGATACATAAAAGAGAATGATGCAGGGCTTATTTTAGTAACACATGAAGAAGATTTAGCTTTTAAATGTGATAAAGTTTATAAATTAGTTGATTTAAAACTAGTGGAGATAAAATGCTAAAAAAAGTTCTTTTAATTTGTGATACAACAATAATTGAACATATTTTTGCCCTTGTTTGTAAGAAGATGAATATAGATTTGACTATACAGAAATCTACAATTGTAAATGAGGAGTATGATTTTATAATAGTTGATCAAGCGTTTATTGATGATAACTTTAATAATTATAAGCAATACACAAAAAGATTAGGAGCTATATCTTCAGAAGAGTTGTCTTTTAGTAAAGCTAGAGATTTTATTGTTCCAAGACCATTTTTACCTACAAAACTCGAAGCTATTCTAAATGAGCAAATAGAAACTTTATATGATGATGAATTAAACTATAGTAGAAGAGCTTCTGTTTATAATAATTTTGAAGAAGAAGATAAAACTTTTATTATCCAAAAAAATAGTATTTTAAACGATAATATATTCAATAGTGATAATGTTGTAGATAAAGAGATGAATGATGATGAATTTGCTTTTATTGATGAGAGTTTAGTAAATATATCTTCTTTAAATAATGGTGGAATTTTAGATAATAATGAATTAAATAAAATAAATAATATTTTAAAAGAAGAGAAAATCCAAAATGAAATAGAACTTGAAAAAAGTGATTGGAAAGATATTTCTTCTATTATTGATGATGCATTAGAAGAAGTTAGAGAATATGAGTTTGATTTAGTGCATAATGATACTAAAATATATAATTTAGTTTTAAATAAATTTGATATAGAAGAGTTAAAACCATTTTTAGAAAAATTTAATCAAAATGTTATAAATAGATTGGTTAGTGGTGAAGTTGTAGATGTAAAAATTAGTTTGAAGGAGAGTGAAAATGCAAAATAAAGGTGCAATTTTAATTCTTTCAGGTCCAAGTGGTTGTGGTAAATCAACTTTATTAAAGGAGATTTACAAAAATATAAATAATTACTATTTTTCTATTTCTACAACAACTAGAACTCCTAGAGCTGGAGAACAAGATGGTGTAGATTACTATTTTGTAAGTAAAGAAGAGTTTGAAAAAGATATTGAAGAGGGAAATTTTCTAGAGTGGGCAAAAGTTCATGACAATTATTATGGTACATCATTAAAACCAATAATTGAGGCTTTAAATGATGGAAAATTGGTTATTTTCGATATAGATGTTCAAGGTCATAAGATTGTTCGTAAAAAACTAAATTCTCAAGTAACATCAGTTTTTATCACTACACCTTCTTTAAGTATATTAAAAGATAGATTATACAGTAGAAATAGTGATAGTAATGAAATAATAGAGAAAAGATTGAGTAATGCAAAAGAAGAAATAGACTCTTTTCTAGATTATGATTATTTAATAATAAATGATGATTTGCATAAGGCAACGAAAGAGATTTTAGCAATTGCAAATATTGCAAGAGCTAAAACAAAGCTCTTTGATAAAGAGCTTTTATTAAACTCTTGGTTTAAATAATATCTTTATAGCTCAAAGGTTTTGAAAAATAATAACCTTGAGCTAAGTCTATGTTTAATTTTCTTATTTTATTGTAAATTTCTTCGTTTGACACAAACTCAGCAACAGTTTTAATATCAAACACTTTTGCGATATTTGATATAGTTTTTACAATTATTTCTAAATCTTTTGAATTATGAATATCTTTGACTAAAGAGCCATCAATTTTAATAAAATCAATATTTAATCTAGAAAGAAGATGGAAATTTGAGTAACCAGCACCAAAATCATCTATACCAACTTGACATCCATAATTTGACACATTTTTAATGAATCTTTCCACTAAATCAAAATCAGAAATTTCCTCGGATTCTAAAATTTCAAATTCCAAATGTTTTGTGTATTCTTTATGATTTTCAAGATAATTATAGATGTAGTTTGTTGTTTTTTCATTTGATAAATCATCATAAGATATATTTATAGATACCCTTTTTTGTTTATTTTGAATTAATTTTAATGCATCATCTAAAATAACTTGAACAATATTTGGATACATTTTTGTTTTTTTAGCAATTTGTAAAAAGTTGTAAGGACCATATTCAAGACCCTCAGGAGATATATATCTTATTAGAGCTTCATATTTTACAACTTCTTGAGTTTGTGTATCTACAATTGGTTGAAAAAATGCTTGGAGAAGGTTATCCTTGAAACCTTGTTTTAGTTGCTTAATCCATTTTATATTTTCTTCAAAAGATTGCTGAATTTTATAAGATTCATCATAAATCATAATTTTTTGGAATCTTTTTCTCGCATAGCTAATAATTCTTTGAGAATATTTATATGCCAGTAAACCTTTACTTTTAGCAATACCAATAGTTATGTTTATATCAATTTCATTATCTTCAACATAAAAAGATTCAAGTTCGATTTTATCAATAAAAGCTCTACAAAAATTGTAAAAATCATCTGTTGAAGAGTTATTATTTGATAAAACTGCAAATTTATCAGATTCAATTCTATAAATAGAATAAGCATCTTTGCTAAAATAATTTTTTAGTTTTAGTGTAAATTCATATAAAATTTTATCACCAATAGCTTCTCCAAAAAGGTCATTTATAGTTGCAAACTCATCTATATCTATTAAGGCAACCAACCCTGACTCATTTTTTGCTAAATCTTTTTTAAGTTTATTTCTATTTGCTAGTTTTGTTAATTTGTCTGTATATAAATCTTTTAATTCATGATATACAAGTGATTGACTCATTGCTTGAAGTAGCTTTGTGATATCAATTGGTTTTAAAACATATTTATCAACACCAATATCAATTGCTTCAAGTAAATACTCTTTATTTGAAAATGCTGTTGTTACAATAACTGGAATATTTAAATTTATCTCTTTTACTTTTTTTATAAAATCTAAACCATTTAAAATAGGCATGTTTATATCAGTTATAATTAAATCAATATCATCTTCATGTTCTAAAAAAAGATCGTAAGCCTCCTTACCATTTGTGGCAATATATTGATTTTTTGTGAAAGATTTTAAAATAGATGAAGTTACATCTCTTAAATCAGCTTCATCTTCAGCATATAGAATAGTTACATTTTTTAGTATATCAATATTATCTATCATTAAAACACTCTTTGAATTATAATAAGATATAATACACAAAAAAACTTAAAAAATAAGTGAAGATGTAAATAAATAATTTTTTGAGCCACTATTCCAAGGAGATTTTTTGTCGATAATAGAGTGTAATCATTGTCATTTATCATTTGACGAAAAAATAATGATAAAAGAGAATGATTTGAATTTTTGTTGTGGTGGCTGTCAAAATGTTTATCATATTTTAAAAAGTGAAAATCTTGACTCATTTTACGAAAAACTTGGAAATAAGACTTTAGGTTCTCCATTACAAGTTTCAAATGACGATTTAGAAAAATTTGATTCAGAAAATTTCCTAAATAATTATACAAGCCTTACAAAAGATGGCTTCCTTCAAATTGATTTAATTCTTGAAGGAATTCATTGTGCAGCTTGTGTTTGGTTAAATGAAAAAATTTTGTATGATACTAAAGGTGTAATTGAAGCAAACATAAATTTTACAACGAACAAAGCAAGAGTTGTTTTTAATAATGAAATTTTAAAACTTTCAGAAATTATTAGAAAAATTAGAAGTATTGGCTACAACGCATATGCTTATGATTCAAGTGTTGCTGATAAGCAAGCAAGTAAAGCAAAACAAGATTATTTTGTAAGAATTATGGTTGCTGTTGTTTGCACTATGAATATTATGATGTTAAGTGTTGCAAAATATACAGGCTTTTTCACGGGAATGAGTCATGAAGTTAAACAGATGATTCATTTTGCAGAGTTTTTACTTACAACTCCTGTTTTATTTTTTAGTGGATTTGTATTTTATAAAGGTGCATATTTTGGTATAAAAAATCGTATGGTAAATATGGATTTACTTGTAAGTACAGGTGCTACAATGACTTATACTTACTCGCTAACTGTTCTTCTTGGAGCCAAAGGTGAAAGTTATTTTGATTCAGTTTCTATGATTATAACTTTTGTTTTAGTAGGGAAATATCTTGAAGTTATTGGTAAAAAATCTGCTGTTGATATTTTGGATAAAATAAAATCAACTCTTCCTTTAGAAGCTTTAGTTATAAAAGATGACAAAAAAGAGACAAAAGCATTAAATATGGTAAAAATAGGGGATGTTATTGAGATTAAAATTGGTGAAAAAGTTCCAGTTGATGGGAAAATAGTTTTTGGAAGTGCTTCTTTTGATGAGTCTAGTCTAACAGGTGAGTCAATTCCAGTTTATAAAAAAGTAGGGGATTCTTTATTTAGTGGAACAGTTATTTTAGACTCTTTAGTTCACTTTGAAGTTACAAAAGATTTCAAAAATTCTACTTTCTCGTCTATTGTTACACTTTTAGAAGATTCTTTAAACTCAAAACCAAAAATTCAAACCTTAGCGAATAATCTTTCAAGAGGATTTAGTTTAGTTATTTTAAGTATTGCTTTTGCTACTTTTTTGGTTTGGTATTATTTAGGTTTGGATTTAGGGTTTTATTTTGAAGGTACAAATCAGTTTGAAAGATCATTCATAACAGCTGTTTCAGTTGTTGTTATAGCTTGTCCTTGTGCACTAGCCCTTGCTACTCCAATGGCAAGTTTAGTTGGAATTAGTGAATTAGCAAAAAAATCTTTACTATTTAAAGAGGCAAAATATATTGAAACTTTAGCAAATGCAAATGTTGTTGTTTTTGATAAAACAGGAACGCTTACAAAAGGAGAGTTGGAAGTTAGTAATGCAAACTTTTTTGTTGAAGATGAAAATAGTTTAAATCTACTTTATTCTTTACTTGATAGCTCAAACCATCCTGTAAGTATTGCTGTTAAAAAATATGTTAAACATAATTACAAAATAAAACAGTTAATTTTAGAAGATGTAAAAAATATTGAAGCAAAGGGACTAAGTGCTAGATATGAAAGTAGAGAAATCTTGGGTGGAAATGAAGCTCTTTTAAAAGAATTTGGAATAAATTTTGATTTTAATTCAAAAAATACCCAATATATTTTTGCTATTGATAAAAAAGTTATTGCTAGTTTTGAATTAAAAGATGAAATAAAAGATGATGCAAAAGGGCTGATAAACTATCTACAAGAACAAAATATTGAAACTGTAATGCTTACAGGAGATAATTATTTTGTGGCTTCAGATGTTGCACAAAGATTAGGAATTACTAATTATAAAGCGACTTTGAGCCCAAAAGATAAAGCTAATTTCATAAAAGAGCAAAAAAATCTTGGTAAAATTGTTGTAATGGTGGGAGATGGAGTAAATGATAGTGTTGCACTAAGTTTTAGTGATGTTGCTATTGCTATGGGTAATTCAGCTGATATTTCTATGATGGTTTCAGATATTGTTCTTTTAAGTTCAAAATTAAACTCTTTAAAAGATGCTTTTATTATTTCTAAAAAAACATATAAACATATAAAACAAAATTTGATTTTCTCTTTGACGTACAATGCAGTTACGATTCCACTTGCTATGGCTGGGCTTATAATTCCACTTTTTGCTGCATTGTCAATGAGTTTAAGCTCTTTAATTGTTGTTTTGAACTCTCTTAGAATAAAATTGAAATAAGGATAAAAATTGATAGATGATACACTTTTTTTTATGTTAATTGTTGGATTAATAATCTCTGCTGGAATGCTTTTACTTTTTGTTTGGGCTGCAAAATCTGGACAATTCGATGATGCTTCTAAGATGACAAATGGCATGCTTTTTGATAGTGTTGAAGATTTAAATGACGCAATAAAAAAAGAAAATTCAGTAAAAGAAGCAAAAAAAGGTATAAAAAAAGAGGAAGAGTAAAAACTCTTCCTCTGTATTTAAAATATTTAGAAAATAGTTTAAATTATTTTCCCATATAATCAGCTAATGCTTTGATATCAGCATCAGATAATTTAGCTACTTGACCTTTCATGATCGCTTTCATTGGTCCACCATAAGTTCCATCTTTGTAACCTTTTAAGTTTTTCTCAATGTCAGCTTTTGTTAAGTTTGCTGGAACGTAAGATTTACTTTGAGTTGTTGTATTAACTTCACCTTTAACTCCGTGACAAGCTTTACAAGCCATATATGCTGCTGGTGCTTCTGCAAATGCAAATGCTGCTAATGCTACTGTTGCTAAAACGATTTTTTTCATTATATTCTCCTTAAAATTAAGAAAAAAATTTTAGCCTTTTTTTCTTTTTATTAGGCTTAATATTTTTCCTCGATTGTGCTATTGCAATTGGAAGTCTTACTTATTATTGTATATTTTTTGTGAAGTTTTTTTACATAGTTTTAGATTTATGTAATTAAATAGCAAACATAAAATCCCCTTAAATTAGTAAATAGATGTAAATTTATAAATTTCTTTTAAAAACTCTTGACATTATTACTAATTAGTATAATAATTCCAATATTACTAGTTAGTACTATTTAGCTAATTAGTTTAAAATTAGAATCAAAAATAAATAAAACAAAAGAAAAAAGAAAATGAGAAAAATTAGTTTAGGATTATTAAGTTTATTTGCAAGTTCAGCACTATTTGCAGGAACATATACAGTTGATACAGTTCACTCAAATGCTGGTTTTACAGTTAAACATATGATGGTTACAAATGTTACAGGAAAAATTAAAGATATTAGTGGAACATTTGAATATGATGAGAAAAAAAATTCTTTAGTTAAAGTTGAAGGTGAATTAGTTGTAGCTTCTATTGATACAGCAAATGAAAAAAGAGATGGACACTTAAAATCTGAAGAGATATTTAGTGCAGAGAAATTTCCAAAAATTACTTTTAAATCAACAAAAGTTGAGAAAGATGCAGTATATGGAGATTTAACAATTAAAGGTATAACTAAAAATGTTAAATTAGAACTTGAAAATGGTGGAGTATCAGGAGAGAAGAGTGGATTTGCATTAAGTGGGAAAATTAAAAGAAGTGAATTTGGTGTAACATGGAATAAAGTACTTGAAACTGGTGGAGTTGCTGTTAGTGATGAAGTAAAATTAAATATTGATATCCAAGGAAATTTAGCTAAGTAATTAGCTGAATTTCACAAAATATAATGAATTGTTTGTTAAAGAACTTTTCATTTAAGTATTTGAATAAAAATATTTAAATGGAGAGTTTTATTTTTGATAAATAAAATCTTTAACCCAAATTTTTCAATAGAGAAATGATAATCTAAAACAAACTGGCATATAAT
>CAYLKG010000024.1:0-23981 GCA_964384195.1 uncultured Aliarcobacter sp.
ATCTATTAAGAGATGTGACTGCAAAACTGCTTGGGTTTAGGTGCGAAAGTTAAGTAAATATATAATACAAACCAAAATAATTTATTTAAGTAGGGATTATGGTAAATAAATTATCAAACAAAGACTATTCAATTAGTCAAGATCTAAAATACAAAATTTCAAAAAGGGAAAAAGTGTGCTTATAAATATTTCAACAAAATATAGAATCCTATTTATTATGATTCTAAGTCAAATAGGTTTTATTTCTATTAGTATTTTTTCGGTACTTAGCAATAATAAACTTTCAGGAATTATTATTCTGAATATAATTTTTGTGATATTTGTTACTCTTGTGAGTTACTAATCAATAAAAAGGGTTACAGGTGGTATAGCTAGATTAGAAGAGTAATTACAAGATTTGATGGACTTTGTATTCTTTAGAACAAACTACATAAGAGTAGCTCAATATATAAAAAACGATGAAATAAGACTCATTTTAAAAGAATTAAATGGTTATGTTGATGAGTTTGACAAAACAAGAAAAGACGATATGCATATTATGGGAGAAATTGTTATTGCTCTTGATAAAGTTTCTCAGGGTATTTATACATCAAAAATAAGTGCAACAACTACAAATCCAATGATTTTTACACTAAAAAATATTGTAAATAATATGTTAGAAAAATCAAATAAAAATATAGAAGATTTAGGCGAAATAGTTGGTCTTTATGCCCAACAAGACTATACAAAACAGATAAATATAAATCCTATTCTAAAAGGAAAAATGCTTTTTACTATGCAAAGAATCAACCAGTTGGGAATGGAGTTGAACTCTAATGCAAAGCAAAATTTGGAAAATGGTAATTTATTAGAAAGTTCATCAATTCAAATGAGTAACAGTGTAAATAACCTAGCACAAAAAGCAAATGAACAAGCAGCAAGTCTGGAAGAAACAGCTGCTGCACTTGAAGAGATAACAGGAATTACAAAAAACAATACTCAAAACGCTATAAAAATGGCAAATTTAAGCAAAGATTTAAAAGAGTCTGTAGCTTTAGGTGAAGAGTTAGCAAATAAAACAGTAGAATCAATGGATAAAATTAATTCTGAAGTAAACTCTATAAATGAAGCAATAAGCATAATTGACCAAATTGCATTCCAAACAAATATTCTATCTTTAAATGCAGCCGTTGAAGCAGCAACTGCTGGTGAAGCTGGAAAAGGATTTGCTGTTGTTGCACAAGAAGTAAGAAATCTGGCAACTAGAAGTGCAGAAGCTGCAAAAGAGATAAAAGCAATAGTAGAAAAAGCTACTCATAAAACAGATCAAGGTAAAAAAATATCTGATGAGATGATTGAAGGTTATCAAAATTTAAATAACCAAATAACGCAAACTATAAATATTATTCATGATGTAAGTATTGCGTCAAATGAGCAATTAAAAGGAATTGAACAAATAAATAGTGCTGTCACAATACTTGATAAAACCACTCAAGAAAATGCTGCTGAAGCAAATAATGTATCTGCTATTTCAGAACAAACTTTAGAAATGGCTCAAGTTTTGGTTGAAGATGCAAAAACAAAAAAAGTAAGATAAGGAGAGGTCATGTCAAAAGAGGTAATTTTAGATGAATATGCTTTTTTAGTAAGCGAAACGGATGAAAAAGGAGTAATTACTTTTGCAAGTGACCATTTTTGTGAAATTGCTGGTTATCATGTTGATGAATTAATTGGAAAACCTCACAATATTGTAAGACATCCGGATATGCCAAAAGCTGCTTTTAAAGATTTATGGGACACAGTAAAAGATGGTAAAGTTTGGACAGGATATGTAAAAAATGCAACAAAAAATGGGGATTTTTATTGGGTTTTTGCAACTGTTTATCCAACAATTACAACTGAAGGATCAAAAGGTTATCTATCTTGTAGAAGAAAAGCTACAAGGAAAGAAATTGAAAGAGCAGAAAATCTTTATAAAACATTGAAATAGAGTAGTTTATTGACACAAAAAGTTCAATAAAAATAAATTCCTCAACTTTAATGTGCTTTTAAAAGTTCTTTATGCTAGAATATTTTTTTTATTGCAGGGGGACGCTTTTATGCGTTGAGAAGGTAAAACCTGACCCTTTGAACCTGTTGTGGTTAAGACCAGCGTAGGAAGCGATTTTTAATAATTAAATTTAATAAACTCAAAAATTGATAATCTAAATTTAATAAAAAAGGTGCTTTCTTACTGAAAGTGCCTTTTTTTTTACCCAAATTTGGCTAACAATAAAAAAAGATATATATTCTTAAAGGATTTCAAAATGAAAATTAGCAATGCATTTGCTGAAATGATGGTTCACGTACCACTTTGTACACATATTGAAGCAAAAAAAGTTTTAATAATTGGTTCAATAAATGATGATTTAAAAAACGAAACTTTAAAACACTCAAAAGAGTCAAGTTTTGAATTTGGTGACTTATCAATTGTTGATAATAAAGCTGATAAAGAGATTGATGTTGTAATTTTAACAGATGTAAGACCAAATTTAAAAAGTATGGCAAACATTTACAGAGTTTTAAAAGATGACGCTGTTCTTTGCTTTTTATCAAAATCATTTTCAAATAATAAAGATGAGTTGATAGAAGATTTAAGACTTGCTGGAGAGAAGTTTTGGATTGCAATGCCATTTAAATTTGAACATGACACTGCAATAATTGCATCAAGAAAATATCACCCAACTGCTGATTTAAATCTTCAAAGAGCTGATTTCTTAGAAGATATGAAATATTATAGTGCTGAAATTCATTCGGCTTCTTTTGTGTTTCCTGCTAGCATTCACAAAGAACTTACTGGTATTGCAAAAAGATAAAGGAAAATAAAATGACAAATATTCAAAAATGGTTAGAAGAGCATAAAAACGATGCAGTTAGAACTCAAATGTACTATGCAAAACAAGGAATTATCACTCCTCATATGGAATTTGTAGCTAAAAAAGAGAATCTTGATGTAGAGTTTCTAAGAAGCGAAATTGCAAGAGGAAGACTTATTATTCCTGCAAATGTAAATCACATAAATCAAGAACCAATGGCTATTGGAATTGCAAGTTCGTGTAAAATCAATGCAAATATTGGTAGTTCTGCACTTGCTAGTGATGTTAATGGTGAGATAGAAAAAGTAAATGTTTGTTTAAAATATGGTGCTGATACTATTATGGATTTAAGTACTGGTGGTGATTTAGATATGATTAGAAAAGCTGTGATTAATCACTCTACTGTGCCAATTGGAACAGTTCCTATTTATCAAATTTTACATGATGTAAAAGATAAAATAGAGGATTTAAGCATTGAAAAAATGCTTGAAGTAATTGAAAGACAAGCGCAACAAGGTGTTTCATATTTTACAATTCACGCTGGATTCTTACTTGAATTTATGCCTCACATTGCAAAAAGAAAAATGGGAATTGTTTCAAGAGGTGGTTCTTTAATGGCTGCTTGGATGATGCATTATCACAAAGAAAACCCTTTTTATACTGCATTTGATAAAATCTTAGATATTTGTAGAAAATATGATGTTTCTTTATCTTTAGGTGACTCTTTAAGACCTGGTTGTTTAGCTGATGCTAGCGATGAAGCACAATTAAGAGAGCTAAAAGTTCTAGGAGATTTAACACTTAGAGCTTGGGAAAAAGATGTTCAAGTAATGATAGAGGGTCCTGGTCACGTTCCACTAAATCAAATCGAAAGAAATATGAAAATAGAAAAAGAGTATTGCCATGAAGCACCTTTTTATATTTTAGGACCACTTACAACTGATATTGCTGCTGGATATGACCATATTTCATCTGCTATTGGTGCTGCTGTTGGTGGATGGCATGGGGCTTCAATGTTATGTTATGTTACACCAAAAGAGCATTTAGGTTTACCAAACGCTGAAGATGTTAGAAATGGAATTATTGCTTATAAAATTGCTGCCCATAGTGCTGATATTGCAAGAGGTAGAAAAGGTGCTAGAGATATTGATGATGCTATGAGTGATGCAAGATATAAGTTTGACTGGAATAAACAGTTCGAATTATCACTTGATCCAGATAGAGCAAGAGAGTATCACGATGAAACTTTACCTCAAGATGTATTTAAAGATGCAGAGTTTTGTTCAATGTGTGGACCAAAATTTTGTTCATATAAAATTACTCAAAAAATCGTAAAAAATCACGCTGAAGCTATAGAAAATATGGCAGTTTAGAGATTTTGGCTAAAGCTTTATAAAGCTTTAGTCGAAAATCAATTTTAATTAACTAGTTGTTACTCTAAAATAGTTGTTTAATGAATTTTTCTTTACTAAACTAAAATTTAAATCTAAATCCAAATTAAAATTTTCATGAAAGTTAAAACTATAATTTTTTTTGAAATTTCTTAAAAGTGGTTCAAAAAGGGAGCATCTTTTATCAACTATAAATACCTCTTTACTATTTTCATATAAATAAATCACATTTATGTAGTATTCATTATCAACAAAATAAGTCTTAAATTCATAGTGAGAAAACTCATAATTATCAACTAACTCAAATTTTTTTGCACCAATATTATCTTTCAATAAAGATATAAAATGCCCTAAAGCTTGTCCATTCCAAGTAGTATCTTGATAAGTATGAATATATTCTATATAAAGTTCTTTTGTTTTTAGAGTATAAGCTTCCAAAACATATGCATCATGCCTTGTTTTTGTCTCTATATTTGAAATAGGATATTTGAAACTATGTTCTGTAGATATCTTAAATTTTAAGTCATTTTCTTCCAAACTAAAATAAGGAATAGATAGCCTTGTAACTTTTTTAAATGCAAATTTTAAACCCTCAAACAAAGCACCAAACATATTTTAGCCTTTATAATTTTTTCGTAAATTAGCCAAATTTTGGTGCTTTGTCAAGATTTTAAATTTTATATTGCAAGAGCCGTTATTTTTGTAAGTCTTTTTGTAAATGCAACAGCATCACTTACATCTAAACCTTCACTAATTTTTGCAAGGTCTAATAAAATCCAAGATACATCTTCCACAAGTTCTTCATTTGATGAAGCTTGTAATTTTTTTACAATTTCATGATTTGGATTAATCTCTAAAATTGGTTTAACCTCAGGTGCTTCTTGTCCCATTGCTCTAAACATATGTGCCATAGCGGCCATTTGAGCATCTTGTGCATCTTTTGTGATACATGAAGCTGACTCAGATAATCTTGAAGTAACTTTTACATCTTTTACTTCAGTTCCTAATTTCTCTTTGATTTTTGAAACTATATCTTTGAACTCTTCTTCAATTTTTTGTTTCTCTTCTTCACTTTGTTCTACTTTAGGAGCTTCAGCAGTTGTAATATCTGTAAATTGCCACTCTTTAAATGCTCCAATTGTTGGAGTTATAATCTCATCTATCTCTTTATCATCTAAGATTAAAACTTCAATATCATTTTTCTTATAGCTCTCTAAAAGCGGAGAGTTTCTTAAAACTTTCTCATTTTCACCAACAATATAATAAATAGCTTTTTGCTCTGAATTTGCTCTATTTTTATAATCTTCCAATGAAGTCATTTTTCCATTTTCAGTTTTTGTTGATTTATATCTTAAAAGCTCTAAAATAGCATCTTTGTTTGTGAAATCTTGATAAACTCCCTCTTTTAAAGCTCTTATGTATTGCTCAATAAACTTAGCATATTTCTCTTCATCTTTTGAAAGTTTTTTAATCTCACTTAAAATCTTTTTAACACTACTTTGTTTGATATTTGCTAGAATTCTATTCTCTTGTAAAATCTCTCTACTTACATTTAGTGGTAAGTCTTCAGAGTCAATAATCCCTCTTACAAATCTTAAATATGTTGGTAAAAGCTCTCTATTGTCATCAGTTATAAATACTCTTTTTACATAAAGTTTAATTCCACTTTGATAATCAGCTCTATACATATCCATCGGTGCTACTTGAGGAATATAAAATAGTGTTGTGTACTCATTTACCCCTTCTGTTTTTGTATGAATAGTAACCATTGGATCAGAGCTATCTTGAGAAATAGACTTATAAAAATTATTATAATCTTCATCTTTTAATTTAGCTTTTGGTTGAGTCCAAAGTGCTGTTGCTTCATTTATTTGTTCATGTTTTCTTTCAGTTTTTTTAGTCGCTTCTTTTCCAGCTTTTTTATCCTCTTCACTTAACTCTTCAGTAACCTCTTGATCATAATTTAAGAAAATTGGATAAGCAATGTGATTTGAGTATTTTTCAATAATATTTTTAATTCTATATTTACTTGCAAACTCACTTACTTCATCATCTTTTAGTTTGATATAAATAACTGTTCCGTTTGTCTCTTTTGTACAAGGTGCTAAATCAAACTCTCCAGTTCCATTTGATGACCATTTATAAGCTGTCTCTTCTCCAGCTTTTTTAGAAATAACATCTACTTTATCTGCAACCATAAACACTGAATAAAAACCTACTCCAAACTGTCCAATAAGGTTTGAATCTTTTTTTGCATCACCTGTTAATGCTTCAACAAATGATTTTGTTCCACTTTTTGCAATAGTACCAATAGAGTTAATCATATCTTCTTCATTCATACCAATACCATTGTCAATAATAGTTAAAGATTTATCTTTTTCATCAAAAGTGATGTTTATCTCACCACTCCATGAAGAAAATTTATCTTTTAGATTTTCATCTGTAAGTCTTAAATAATTTAGTTTATCAATAGCATCACTTGAGTTTGATACTAACTCTCTTATAAAAATCTCTTTATTTGAGTATAAAGAGTGTGTCATTAGATGTAGTAATTGTCCTACTTCTGTTTGAAATTGATGTTTTGCCATTTTTATTTTCCTCTCTTTTTTCTATTATTTTTATAAACTTTTAAATTTTTAAAAGAGAATTTTAATGTGAACTTTATAAAAGTAAGCTAAAGTTTTGAAAAATATTAGCACTTTTATATATTGAGTGCTAAAAATCTTTTAAAAACAAACTTTATGGTAATATTTAAAGATTGAAATATAGCTATTAAGGTAAGAAAACAATGACAAAACAACAATTTATAGAAGATTTACAAAAAATATATGACTTTTTAGACAATCAAAAAGCAAAAACAAACGAACTTTTAAAATTTTTGGAAAATGAAGAGTTTGCAAAATTAACTCTTATTGAAGAGTTTGCAAAGAGTTTAAACCTTCAAATGAGCAGTGATTTAAGATTTGCACTTGTTACAAGATTGGTTAGTTTAAGAGATGATAGTTTGGTTCAGGTTTTAAAAAAGCTTGAAAAAAATGAAAAAGAGATCATACAACTACAAGAAAAAGCCTATCAATTTGTAAAAGATTATTGGCATGAAATTCATACGAAATTTATAGATTTCATAGTGCAAAACAATCTTTTAACTCCTTTTTACAGAGAGATTTTTATTGGTGTTTACAATGTTGGGCTTCAAATGAGCTTATGGCAAACATCGTGGACAGAACACATAATAAACGGTATAAACAAAGAGCTTGTTGCAAAATTTGATGGTGATGAAGCAAAAATTATGCAATATTTGGAAGATGAAAAGCTTTTTGATTTAGGACATGGTAGCATTACTGCTGATAGATGCTATTCAGCCTTAGTAAAAGATGGTGAAAACTACAAATCACAAGCTTATATAAAAGCTTTCAAAAAAGAGACAACTGAGGTTATTGATGTTCTTGAAGAGTTTGTCGACAAACTAATAGATATCGAAGATGAAATATATAATCAAAAATGGGAGTATGTAGCTTATATTCAATCTTTAATTGTTGCATTTAGTGAAAATAGATATGATGAATTGGTTTCTAAATGGGCAGATGTTGATAGAGCTTGGATGAAGCTAAAAACACCAATTCAAATAGGTCATCCACTTGAATATTATGAAGACCATTTTAGAAAAGCAGTAGCTCTTGAATGGGATATAAGAGTTACAAATCCAAGATTTGCACAAAATGACCATAGAGTAAATAAGATAAAATCGGCATTTAGCAAAATTTTTAGTAGTTTTGAACCAAATGAGAATTACAAAAAAATCTTTGATTTTAGCTTTGCTTCACTTGATAAAGTTCAACTTTATGTAGGACGACCAGCTCTATTTTTTGGAGCAGAGTTAAATGGACTTTTTTCAGCTCAAGTTGTACCAAATGATGAAGTTGTATCAAAAGAGATGGGTAAAAAAATCTTTGCATTTTCAGATGAGATTTTACAAAGCAGTCGTGCTAAACCATTTTTAAAACTAAGTCGTGAGATTTTTGGACAAGAGCTTCTTACAAAAGATAGAATGTTTTTATTTAATGAAACAGCATCTTGGCATCAAGTTTATGATATTAGCACTATTGGGCATGAGTATGGGCATATTTTATGGTGTGATGAAGAGACAGAATCGCTTATGAATAAAACAGGAAACTATAAAAATATTGAAGAATTCAAAGCAACAACAGGTGGATTAATATCATATTTACTTGATGAGTCAACAGATGAATTGCATTTAAAAGAGCAAGTTTTAATCGACCTTGTAAAAAGAAGCGTTGGACTTATTTCTTGGATGGAAGTTGATGAAGTACAACCTTATTATTGTGAAGGATTAATTCATCTTTGTGGACTTTTTGAAAGTGCTGTTTTGGCGTGGGATGATGAAAACAAAAAATTAAATATTGATATAAGTAACAAAAAATTTGAAGCTCTAAAAATCTGGTATATCACAAACTACACAGCTTTAGCAAAACACTATTTAGAAAAATGTGATGCAACAGAGTTTTTAAATAGATATGCTACAAAAAAAGAGAAATATTTTATGCCAAATGATGAAGTTATAAACTCATTTGTAAAATATTATTTCAAAAGATATCAAGAGATTGGGCAAGAACTTGATACAGAAGATAAAAAAGAGAACTATATAAAATAAGAGAGTTTAACCTCTTATTTTATGCTTTGTAAAATCTGACTAGCCTTATCAAAATCAAAATTATTGATACTATTCATAAGTTTTTCAAGCTTTTGAGAATCAACAGTTTTTGACAACATTTTTTGTAATTCTTTAGCTTTTTCCATAGCATCTGAATCAAGCTCATCTAAAATATATTGAAGTTCTTCTATTAACTTAGATATTTTATCTTCACTAACTTCTAAATCATCAATAATCTCATCATTTTTTAATAAATCAAAAAGTTTCAATTGTTCTTTAATTTTTACAATTAATTCTTGTAACTCTTTATCTATTTCTTGTATTAAAAGATGAGCATTACTATCTAAACCACTCTTTTTCAAATAATATTCAAGCTCTTTTGCCTTATTAAATAACATATTAGCACCAATATTTCCACAAAGACCTTTTAAAGTATGTGCTTCTATTATTGCTAACTCTAAATCTTTGCTCAAAATCTTAGTTTTGAAATTTTTTTCAGATTTGCTAAATCTATCTAACTGATTTAAAAATAGTACTTTATCTCCAGCCATTCTTGCTAATGCTTCATCAATATTAATACCTTCTATTTCAAGCTTATCAATTTTTATATCATCTGTATTTGTTTCAAATCTAGATATTTGCTCGATTGGATTACTTACTTTTACCCATTTTGATAAAACTTCATAAAACTTATTAAAATCCAAAGGTTTTGAAATATAATCATTCATTCCTACACTAATACATTTCTCTTTATCACCTTGCATTGCGTTTGCTGTCATTGCAATAATTGGTAAGTTTACAAATTTTTCTATTTCTCTTATATGTTTTGTAGCTTCATAACCATCCATAATAGGCATTTGACAATCCATTAAAACAGCATCAAACTCAAAATTTTCTTTTAAAATATCAAGTGCCTCTTTTCCATTGTTTGCAAGAACAATATTTATATTTGCTTTTTTCAAAAACTCTGTTGCAATTTCTTGATTTTGAAGATTATCTTCAACCAAAAGAATTTTAGAACCACTAACCAAATTTTTAATCTCTTCAAAATTAATACTAGTACTAGTAAGCTCTTTTGCCATTTCAACAATATCTTTACCAAATGATTTTAGTATCGTATCATACAGAGTTGATGGGCTTATTGGTTTTTCAAGAAAACCTAAGATTTTTACATCTTTTGTTTTTTCTATAAGTTCATCTTTATCATATGCTGTAACCATAATAAAAGCTGGTGTATATTCTATCTCCTCATTTATTTTAATTATAGTTTCAACTCCATCTAAATTTGGCATTTTCCAGTCAATCAAAACTAAATTATATGGCTCGTTTTGTAAATAAGCATCTTTTAGCTCATCAATAGCTTCTTTTCCACAACACAAAGCTTTTACTTCAAATTTTAATGATTCAATAATATTTTCAAGAATCTCTCTTGAAGATGCATTGTCATCAACAATTAGAACTTTTAAATTTTTAACCTCTTCTATAATAAAGTTTAAATCTTTTTGTTTCTCTTGTAATTCAAATTTTAATGTAAAATAAAAATTACTTCCAACACCAAGAGTACTTTCAAAACCAACACTTCCACCCATTAATTCAATAATTCTTTTAGAAATAGTAAGCCCTAAACCTGTACCTCCATATTTTCTTGTTGTTGAGTTATCAGCTTGAGAAAAAGAGTTAAATAGTTTTGTTTTTTGCTCTTCTGAAATACCTATACCTGAATCTTTTACATCAAATCTTAATTCAACTTCATTTTCATTTTTTGATACTTGTTTCATACTTAAAATAATTTCACCTTTTGAGGTAAATTTTATAGCATTACTTAAAAGATTTGTTATTACTTGATTTAGTCTTAATGCATCACCTTTTATAGCTAAAGGAACATTGGCATCTATATCAAAAAGAAGCTCCAAACCTTTTTCTTGAACTTGAAATGTAAATAAACTTGAAACATTTGACAAAATATCATCTAATGAAAAATCTATTTTTTCAAAATGCATTTTTCCAGCTTCAATTTTTGAAAAATCTAAAATATCATTTATGATTCCCAAAAGATTTTTAGATGCTAAATCTATTTTTTGAATATAATTTTTTTGTTGCTCATCCAGTTTTGTCTGTAAAGCTAAATACGCCATTCCAATTATTGCATTCATTGGTGTTCTTATTTCATGGCTCATATTAGCTAAAAATTCACTTTTTGATTTTGTAGATTCTTCTGCTAATTCTTTTGCTCTTTTTATCTCTTCTAAGGCTTGTTTTTCTAAAGTAATATCATCAATAATAGCAACACTACCCTTATCTAAATCTGTAAAATCTATAGCTTGCATAGTAATTCTAGCCCAAAATTGACTTTGATTTCTTCTTGTAAATTTTTGCTCCCAAGTTACAACTTTGTTTTGTTTCAAAGTAGAATACTCTTTTTTTACATTGTTGAAATCTTCATCATTTAGATAAAAAATTCTAGTTGATTGATTTAAAAGTTCATCGTATTCATAACCAAACATAAGGCAAACTTTATCATTTAGCTCATGTATTACCCTATTTTTTACTAAAACTATTCCTATACTAGCTGTATCAAAAATTGCTTTTTGTTTTTGATTCATTTCATAAAGTTCAGTTGTTCTTTTCTTTACTATATTTTCCAGATTTGCACTTAGCTCTTCTAATTCAACTTCAGCTGTAACATCATGTCGAATAGACAAATAACCTATAACATTTCCATCAAAATCATAGTCTTGCTCAATTATACTATCAACCCAATAATACCCGCCATCTTTTTTTCTATTTTTTACTCTACCTCTCCATATTTTACCACTTACGATAGTTTCCCACATCTCTTTGTATATTTTTGGGTCATTATCAGGATGTTTTCCAATCCTATGATTTTTTCCAATCATAAACTCTCTTGTATTTCCACTAATCTTACAAAAAGCATCACTTACATAAGTAATGTCACCTTTTAAATCAGTTTTTGAAGTAATCACATTTTCATCAAAAAACTTCAACAATTTTGAAAGTTCATAAGTTTTTTTACTAACTTGTTTTTTTAGTTGATAATTCCACAACAACAAAAAGATAACCATAAAAACAATTACAATTAAAATCTTTAAAATAGTATCCCAGCTTAAATCACCCTCTTTTGTAACCTTTTCCCAGTTTTTTATTGCCTCATCAAATTCTGAATTAATATGATAAATTAGAACTTTCTCTAAGATTTTAGAAAAAATCTCATAATCTTTTCTAACTAAAAAACCTAATTGCAAAAAAGTATCTGTTTTTCCAATAATTTCTATGTTGGATAAACCTTGATTTATATTATAAGTAGCAATAAGTAAAGAACAAAGAGCAACATCATAAATTCCTGAAGATACACCATTTAAAGCTGCTTGAACATTTTCAACTTCAATATAATTTAAATTTGGAAATTGTTTATAAATCTCTTTTAAATGAAAATAGTCTTTTGCTACTGCAACTTTTTTATCTTTTAACTGAGCTGCTGAAACAATAAAATCTTGATTTTTATCTCTTTTTCCAACAATAACTATAGGACTTTTTATATCCATTGGAACTGTTATATGTGTATCTTTAAAATCCTCATCTCCAAGATAATTTGAGAATATATCGACTTTATTTTCCTTAACATACTCTAATGTCTGATTCCAAGATTTAGTCTTTACAATTTCAAATTTTATACCTAAACTTTTTTCTATATAATCCATATGATTAGCTATGATACCTATATGGTTGCCATTAAAATCTAAAGCTTCAAAAGGCATATGATTAGGATCACTTGCATATTTTATAACTGGATGTTCATTTAGCCAATTTTTCTCTTCTTGTGTTAAAACCAAAAGTTTTTCATCTTTTTTCAAAACTAGAGGTAAAGAGCCTTCCCATCTATTTTTTATGGTTTCTATTTCATCTTTTGTAAAAGAGGCTATTGCTTTGTTTATTATAGAGTTTAATAACGGCTCTTTATTTGTAGTTCCATAATTTGAACCTGATAAATTATCTGAGCTAAAAACTTCTGAAATTTTTAGTTTATTTTCAAGACCATACTCTTTTAAAGAAAAACTCAAAGCTGCTGTATAATCTAAAATACCATCTACTTCATTATTTATTAATTTATCTAAAAGCTCTTTTACTCCACCATCAATTTCAATAATCTTTGCACCTTTGAAATTCTTTTCTACAAAATTTTTTGCATAACTATCTTTAAAAAGTGCTATCTTTTTTTCTGAAGATTTATCCCTATCAAAATTTTCTAAATTAGTATTTGTAACCAACGCAAAAGATGAAATATAATAAGGATTTGAAAAAAGTAAATCTTTCTTTCTTTCTGGAGTTGGTGTTGCAGGAAAAACACCATCGTACTTGTGATTTCTTACTTCTTCTAAAGCTTCTCCCCAGATTTTATAATCAAGTTCAATTGGAATTCTAAGTCTAGATTCCAAAAGATTAAAAAAATCTATTTCCAAACCATTTATGTTATTTTTGTTATCTATAAATATATATGGAGCCCAACTATCATTTGAAGTTACAAACCTAAGCTTTCCTTTTTTTGTTAAATACTCTTTTTCTTCATGAGTTAAGCCTATATCTACAATTTTCTCTTTTGACCATTTTGAATAGATTTTATTTATCTCTTCTAAAGGAATTTCATCAAGAGCTTTTTGTAAAATTGAAGCTAGCAAAGGATACTGTTTTGAAACACCAATTGTAAGAAGTGAAAGTTTTCTAGTAATATCAATATTATCTATTTTTAGATTGCTTAGTAGCTCATTTCTTATTTTATAATCAACAACTGCTCTATTTCCTACATAAGCATCTGCAACTTCTCTTGAAACTGCATCTAAAGCCAAACTTGTATTATCAAATATTTTGATTTTGATTGAAGGGAAATTTTTTTCTAAATCAATTATTGTACTAACACCTTTTTCAAGAGCTACAACTTTTTCATTTAAATCGACCAAAGATAAAAAAGGTTGTTGTTCAATCCTTGAAACTATTACATGTGGAATTTGCAAGTAAGCATTTGTAAATAAAAAAAACTCTTCTCTCTCTTTTTTAGGGTTTATATCTAAAATTGCATTTAACTGTCCATTTTTTGCTTTTTCGTAAATATCATTCCAATTTGAAGAGCTAATTTGCAATTTATTATCTAATTTTTTATTCAAAGCTTCTACAATTGAAGCCCCTATTCCTGATGGTTGATTTTTGTAATTTAAAAAATTAATAGGTTCCCACTTATCCATTGCTCCAACACTTATAACTTTTTGGTTATCAAGCCAATTTTTTTCCTCTTGTGTCAAAGAATCTTTAAAATTAGCAATCAAAAATATTGGAAAAATTAATAGTAAGAGTAATATTTTTTTCATACTAACTCCTCATTATTTCTATCAACAAAACTATTTGCAATTTTCTCAAATTCATCTTTAACTTCCAAAAATGCATCTAGCATATCAGGGTCAAAATGAGTTCCTCTACCATCTTTCATTATTTCAATAGCTAAATTCAAATCAAAACTTTCTTTGTATACTCTTTTGCTAATCAAAGCATCATAAACATCAGCAACTGTCATAAGCCTCGCACTAATTGGAATCTCATCTGCTTTTAATCCCAAAGGATATCCTGAACCATCATATTTTTCTTGATGTGAATACGCAATTTCTTTTGCTGTTTTAAGAAAATCAACTTGAAAACCCAACTGATTTTCAGCATGTTCAATCGCCTCTTTTCCTAAAGTTGTATGAGTTTTCATAACTTCAAATTCTTCAGGAGTCAATTTACCAGGTTTTAACAAAATATGATCAGGAATTCCTATTTTTCAAATATCATGTAAAGGTGCTGATTTATAAAGAGTATTAATCATCTCATCAGTTAAATATTCTTTAAATTTTGGATGAGTTTGTAATTTTTTAGCAAGAACTCTTACATAATTACTAGTTCTTCTAATATGATTTCCTGTCTCATTATCCCTTGTTTCGGCCAAAGAAGCCATGGCAAAGATAGTAACATCTTGAATTGCAACTATTTCTCTAGTTCTTTTTTGAATCTCTTTTTCCAAAAATTCATTATGATCTTTTAAAAAATCAGCAGCGGCTTTATTTTCAAGTTGAGTTTTAACTCTTGCTAATAAAATTGGAGGGTAAATTGGTTTAGTAATATAATCACTAGCTCCAAATTCTAAACCCATTTTTTCATCTTGAATTGAACTTTTTGCTGTCAAAAATACGACTGGAATATTATTTAAATGAGGATTTTCTTTTATTTTTTTTATGACATCATAACCACTTAAAACAGGCATCATAATATCAAGTAGTATTAAATCTGGAAGTAAGCTTGTCTCTGAAAGATATTTCAAAGCCTTTTCACCACTATTAGCAACTTTGACACTATATAAATCTTTTAGTAAATTTGACACCAAAAAAAGATTATCTGGAGTATCATCCACAACTAGAATTGTTTGTTTATGACTTCTGTTATCTTGCATAAAAAACCTTTTTTAGGGTTATCTAAAGTATAGAATCTTTACTTATTATAATATTTATAATTTTTTAATAACCATTTTTATTTATTAAATAATAGCTAAATTCGGTATAAAGTATGCAAAAAAGGATTTTTTTTAATAAAAATAATCTGGTTTTATTGATTATTTTTAAATAGTTTTCGAAAAATACTAAATATTTTTGAAATTGCTAAATAGATTTTTGTCTTAAAATTACTATTTTGGCTATTTAAATATTTTACTATTTCATAATTACCAAACATAGAGGCAAACATTATTGGAGTAGTTCCTAAACCATTATTTTCATGGATATTTGCTCCAGCATTTACCAAAACTTTTAGAATATCTAAATAACCTTTGAAACAAATACCAGCAAGTGGTGTCTGTCCTCTGTCATTTTTTTGATCAACCGAAGCTTTAAAATCTATTAACATAGAAGTTGTTTCAAGATTTCCATTATATGAAGCCAACATAATTAATGTGTTACCTTTGTGATCACACAAATTTACTGGCATTCCTGCTTCTAGCATAGCTTTCAAATCTTCAGTTTTTCCTTGTCTTGCAAAATCAAGAGCAAAAACTTGTAGCTCTTCATATCTTTTTAATTCTTGCTCCGTTGCTTCCATATTAGATTCCTAATGCTTTTTTAACACCAGCAGCATAATTTACATGAACTTGTTCAAAAAGTGAAATTTGTCTATCAACAATATTTCTTGGAACACCTTGCATTGCGGCTGCTATATTATTAAATAATTGCTCTTTTTGATAATCACTCATTAAATTAAATAGCGCTCTTGGTTGTGAAAAATCATCATTTCCATCTCTGTGATTGTATCTATTAGCAACATCTCCAGTTTCAAACGCAGGTTCAGCAAAACTTTTATCTTCAACTGCTCCATCAAAACTGTTTGGCTCATAATAAGCATCTGTTGGTTCTTTTATTTCAAAATTCATACTTCCATCAAGATTATAAGTATTTACATCTACAATTGGTCTATTTACAGGCAACATCTCGTAGTGTGTTCCAACTCTGTATCTATGAGCATCTGGATATGAGAATATTCTTGCTTGCAACATTTTATCAGGTGAAAAACTAATTCCAGGAACTATGTTTGATGGACTAAATGAAGCTTGTTCAATTTCATTAAAATAGTTTTTAGGGTTTTCATTTAAAGTCATAATTCCAACTTTAATCATAGGAAAATCTCCATGAGGCCAAACTTTTGTTAAATCAAATGGATTAAATGCACAATTCTTTGCTTGACTATCAGTCATTATTTGAATCTCAAAACTCCATTTTGGGAAATTTCCAGCTTGAATATTTTCAAATAAATCTCTTTGATTAGATTCTCTATCTTTTGCAATAACAGCCTCTGCTTGCTCATTTGTTAAAGTTTCTATTCCTTGAAGTGTTTTAAAATGAAACTTAACCCAAAATCTCTCACCACTTGCGTTTATTAAGCTGTAAGTATGTGAACCATATCCATTTACATGTCTATATGATTTTGGAATTCCTCTATCTGACATCAAAATAGTTACTTGATGTAAGCTTTCAGGACTTAGACTCCAAAAATCCCACATTGCAGTGTTACTTCTTAAATTTGAGTGTGGATGTCTTTTTTGTGTATGGATAAAATCAGGAAATTTATAAGCATCTCTTACGAAAAATACAGGAGTATTGTTTCCTACTAAATCCCAATTTCCTTCTTTTGTATAAAATTTAAGTGCATATCCTCTTACATCTCTTTCAGCGTCTGCTGCCCCTTTTTCTCCAGCAACTGTAGAGAATCTTAGCAACATTTTTGTTTTTTCACCTTTTTGTAGAACTTTTGCTTTTGTATATTTTGATATATCTTCAGTAATTTCTAAAACTCCAAAAGCTCCACTTCCTTTTGCATGAACTACTCTTTCAGGGATTCTTTCTCTATTTTGATGAGCTAATTTTTCTATTAATTGATAATCTTGTAAAAGTACAGGACCTTTTGCTCCTGCTGTTATAGAATTTTGGTTATCTGCTATTGGATTTCCAGCAGTTGTTGTCATTATTTTTTTCATCTACACTCCTTTAATTTCATAAAGGAAAAATTTTTTCCTTTGATAAAATGATTGTATATGTATTAATCTTAAACTTTTATTAAAATTCTATTTAATACTTGGACTTATTGTTTTCCAATCTGCTCTTAAAGTTTTATTTAACGTAAATTTATCACTTGTAGAAGCTACTTCTTTATACTCATAAGGAGTAACCACTACCAATCCGCCTTTTACTATACTTGTGATTGTATTTGACTCAATTTTTGAACCTGAAAAAATAGAAAACTCCATCTCAAATCCGCTAATATCATAAAACTCTGAATTTTTTCGTACAAATTTTGCGTATTTATCATAAATCAAACAATCAAGCACAACTCTTGAAGCATCACTACTTAAATCAACTTTTAAAACTTTTCCAATTTGAACATTTTTATAGTAAACTGGAGCATCCACATTTACACTAGATGCTGTTTTGTCTTCCACTTTTATAATAGTTCCAAGATGAGAATTTATTGAAGGTTCTTTATCACTTCCTGCAAATCTTGTTTGATATTCACCCTCATTTGCTTTAATAACTCCAATATTTACAGCCATTACCGTTGAACCTAAATTTGCAACTTCTTGTAAAGAGATTCTAGGTTTTTTCAAATAAAACTGTGTTCCAACTTTTGCAAACTCTAAAAAATCTTTTTCAATTATCGCTTTAACCTCAACTTTTTGATTTTTATTTAATGATATTTTTTTAACTTTACCTATATTTGCACCCTTGTAAACTATTTTTGAAAAATCTTCTTGAAGTCCTTCAACATCATCAAAAACAATAGTTACCATATTTGTAGCAAGATTCATATCATCAAAACTAGAATAAATTTCGTGATTTCCCAAAGGAGTTTTTGAGCTATTATCAAGTTCTATTGAACCTTCTAAAAATGAAGTAAAATTATCAACTTCAAATAAAATTCCACTTAAACTTGCTTTGAAATCTATTTTTGGTTTTTTGAAAAATCTACTTGTATTTTTTATATATTGTCTGAAATCTTCATAAATAAAAAGTTCAACTTTTGAAACATTATCAGCAAATTTTATATTTTTTACAAACCCAATCTCTTGATTTTTATAAACTACTGCCATATTTTCTTTAATTACAAAACTATTATCAAACTCTGTATAAACTATAAAACCACTATTTATATCTCTATTTATTTTTTCTATATCTTTATATGAAGAGTACAAAAGAAACTCTTTTTTACTTAGTTTTCCATCATTTTTATTTGAAACAAGTCCAATTCCACCATTTAAAACTGACTCCAAACCGCTATAATTTACATTTAAATTAAAATTTTTCATCTCAACTAGCTTTGAACTCATATCGTAAAATTTACTATTATCATTTATTAAATCTTTATATTTTTCATCTATTAATACAGAAATTTTGACACTTTTATAATCCTTACTAAGCCAATATTCATCAACCTTTCCAATCTCAATATTTTTATAATAGATTTTTGACCTATCATTTATAGAGTTTAAATTATCAGTAACTAACTCTATTTTTAGGCTATTTGCACTACTTTTTAAATCTTTTTTTGAGATTCCCCAAAAACTATCTGTAAATTCCCCTTCATGATAATCTAAAGATACATAGTTACCTTTTACAACATTACCTAAATTTTTAATTCCAGAGAGAGAAATAGTAGGCTCTTCAACATAAAAACTACTATTTTTTGTAAGTAAATATTTATATTCCTCGTAAACATAAGCTTTTGTGCTTAAAATATCTCCATTTATTTTTATACTTGTTATTTTCCCAATTTCAATACCTTTAAATAGTATAGGAGTTTTCTCCTCTATTTTTGCATCATTGAAATCTATAGAAAAATTTATCTTTTTTCTTAAATCATCTTTTGAAGAGTATAAAGTTTGTATATCATCTTTATTTAATTTTTCATCATCTTTTACAGTTGTTACAACAGTAATCCCACCAATAATTGCAGAATACAAAGAACCAACTTCAATATTTAATCCACTAGCGCCATAGCTTACTTTCAAAGCCTCATTCATAATAAATTTTGAACTTTTATTTACTAAATAGTTGTATTTGTCATAAATATAAACACTAGCATAAACGGCTTCCTCTTTAAACTCTTTTGATACGATTTCTCCAATTTGATATTTGTTATAAAAAATCGGAGTTCCCAGATCAATATTATCTTTATCATTTGCCAAAAGAGTTACATAGTAACCATTTTCTTCAAACTCTTCATCAGGTTGTGAATCAAGCCCATCAAAGTACCACTGATGCTTTATATTTTTGAAATCTTCTTGATTTTTAAAACTTGTTGATAACTCTATTTTATGACCACTTATTAATGTACTAAGTCCTGTTATTTTTGTTAAAGAAACTGTAGGTTTTTTTATCCAAAATTTTGATTTCTCATTTGCTACATAATCAGCAACATCACTATTTACTAAAATATTAACAGCAACACTTTTTAAATCTTCATGCATAGAAATTTTTGTAACTTTTCCAAGAGTTAAACCCTTGTACTCCAAAGGAGTTACATTCTCTTTTAAGCCCTCTGCGCTTTTAAAATATACAACAATATTTGTACCTTTTTTCAAGTAAGAGTCATAAGCAATATATCCCAAAATTCCAAGTATTATCAAAGGAAGTAACCATACAATAGAGAATCTTTTTTTATTCTCTTTTTTTGCTTTATAAACTACTGTTTCATTTAAATTATTATTCAATATCTCTTGACTCATCCCAAATTATCCTTGTATCAAATCTATTTGCTGCAAAAATTGTAATTATTACCATTAAAGCAAAAGATGTAGCAGCAATTCCACCTTTTATATTAAACAACTCATCAAGCTGGACTATTGAAGCCATTAAAGCAACAACATAAATATCTATCATTGACCATTTTCCAATAGCTTCGATATATTTATACAACAATATTTTTGTCCTATTTTCCATCTGTACATTTATTTTTAAGCTTAAAAAGATAAAAAATAGAGCAAAAAGTTTCACTATAGGAATAGCAACACTTGCTATAAAAATAACAGTTGCAACAAAATAACTCTTATATTCCAAAAAGCTTATAATTCCTTGAATTATCGTACTTTCTTGATTTACTCCAAATTGAGTAACAATCATCATAGGATATAGCATTGCTGGAATATATAAAAGTATTGCACATATTGTAAGTGCCAAAGATATTTGCAAAGAGTTTTCAACTCTTCTTCGCACTTTATGATTGCATCTACTACATTTAAAAGGTGTGTAGTCATCTTTTTCATAAACTTTTTTGCAGTTTTTACAAGATATTAAAACCATTTAATCATCCAAAATAGCACTTGCATCAAATTTAATATTTGACATTATAAAACAAAATACATAAGCTAAAATAACAAAAAATCCTACATCAAATTTTGTATTACTAACCATTCCAACAAGTTTTATATATGTGACAATTAAGCTAATAATAAAAACTTCAATAAATCCCCACTCTTTAAAAAAATGATAAGAATCATATAAAAGTGACTTTTTAAAAATTTTAATATTTAGCTTTAGTTGTAAAAAAATTAAGATAATCACAATTGAGTTAAAAAGTGGTGCTAAAATTATTGTAAAAAGTACCAAAAAAGAGACAACATAAAAATCTTGTTCAATCAAAATATAGACTGTTCTTAAAATATTTGCATTTAGTTCTTGTTCATTTAAATTTAAACTCAATATTGGATATGAACATAAAATTAAAAATAGTAGTAAACTTGAAATTGCATAAAAAAGTGAATCTATAGAAAAATCTTTTTTAGTTTCAATTTTACTTTCGCATCTAGGGCAAATTTGAGAAATATTTGTTTCATCACTTTTTTGTACAAAAAGTCCACAGCTATAACACTCAACTATTTTTGTTAAATCTTTCATATCTTCTTCTATTTTAAAATCTTATATATTCTAGCATAGATTAAGTAAAGCTATTAAAACCTAAACTATTGTAAAATAACTACCAATATATAATTTAAAGGTTTTAAAATGCAATTTAATATTTCACAAGCACAATTTGGCATAAGACCAAGTGTAACACTACCAAGTCCAGAGTTTTTAAAAGTTGTTGGGGAAGATGGTCTTAGAAAAATTATTAGTGACCACTATGATTTAATTAAACAAAGTTCAATTTATAACATTTTTCCACAAGATGAAAAAGAGTTTGAACAAGCAAAAATAAATTCTAGTGATTTTTTTATTCAAATTTGTGGAGGACGTAAATATTTCAATGAAAATAGAGGAGCTCCAATGATGGTTGCAAGACATCAGCCATTTAAAATAACTCCAAAAGTTAGAATAGTTTGGCTTGAATGTTATATGGAAGTTCTAAAAAAGCTTGATATTGATGAAAATCTTCTCAAATCATTTTGGAACTATTTAGATATCTTCTCAATATGGATGATAAATACTTCTGAAGATTGATATTTTAGGAGCTAAAATTAGCTTCTAAAATCCAAATCTAACACCTAAACTTGCAGTATCATAATCATAACTGTGATTAGTTTTGCTCATATTTATAGTTTTATATGCACCTTCAACTGCTACAAGTGAACTGATTCTATACTCTAAAGCAGCACCATACCCTAAACCTGTATAAGTACTTTCATCATAAAATTGAACTGCACCCGTACCTATTCCATAACCTGTTAAGTTTTCAATGAACTCATAACCTAATTTTAAATCTAAATCAACTGTTGTTGCACTAACACCTGATTTAACTCTTCCATAACTAAGCCCATTTGCAAATGCAAAAATTATGTCATTATCGAACTTTGTACTTGTATTTTGTCCAAGAGTATACTGTGTATATCTATGAGTATCTATTTCTGCTGCACTAACCCCACCATAAAATTTTGTATCCATTGCAAACGCAGAAGAAAAAAGTCCAACCAAAACAGTTGTAGCTAATATTTTTTTCATTTTGACTCCTAAAATTTTTATTATTTATTATACAAAATTATCTCTTAAACCCCAAAATAAGAGATGTTACAGTAAAATCTTGAAAAAATCAAAAGGCAAATCTTGACAATACAAACAAAAGGAATATTTCTTGCAATAATCTCAGCTATTTGCTATGGAACAAACCCACTAGGTGCTTTGATGCTATATGGCGAAGGATTAAATGTAAACTCAGTAATATTTTATAGGTTTAGTTTTGCAATAATTGCTCTATTTATATTTATGATATTTCTTAAAATCTCTTTTAAATTGAATTTCAAACAATTAATTATTTTAATGTTTTTAGGTTTTTTATTTGGTGTTTCAGCACTTAGTCTTTTTAACTCATTTTTACACATGGATGCTGGTCTTGCTTCTACTATTTTGTTTGCTTATCCAATTTTTGTGGCAATTCTTATGACTATATTTTTCAAAGAAAAAAACTCAATCATCACAACTCTTTCAATAATATTTGCTTTTTTAGGGGTAATATTACTTTACAAAGGTGATGGAGCAAATATAAGTTCTTTTGGAGTTTTTTTGGTATTTGTTTCATCTTTGTGCTATGCATTTTATATTATAATAATAAATCAATACTTAAAAATGGAGGCTTTAAAAGTTACTTTTTACTCTATGCTTTTTTGTGCAATTACAATATTTATTCACTCATTTTTCAAAGAAAGCTTAAATATCATGCCTTTGACAAATTTTAAAATGTGGTTTTACACCCTATTTTTAGCTTTTATTCCAACAATCATATCTTTGTTATTTTTAATTAAATCAATTCAAATAATAGGTTCAACAAGTGCATCTATTTTAGGAGCTTTAGAGCCTTTAACAGCTGTAATGATTGGAGTTTTTGTATTTTCTGAAAAAATATCATTTGCTTTAGTTATTGGAATATTTCTAATTCTTTTTGGAGTTTCTTTGATAGTTTTAAAAAATTATTTAGAAAAAGTATTTAAAACAAGAGGATAAAACCTCTTATTTTATTGGAATTTGTGTTTTCTCAAGAATCTCTTTTGATTCTTGTGACTTTGGTTGTTGTAAATATGTCAAAACTGCACCAAAAACTAAAAGCAAAATTACAATTAGTCTCACAGTATTTCTTTTTTGTTTTGTTTCATTTCCATTATAATCATCAATTTTTTCTAAACTCGGTTCACCTTTATTTTTACTCATGATAAATTCCTTATTCCAAATATTAAAATATGATACTTACTAAATGTTAACTTTTAGTTAATACTAATATAAAACAGCCATCTTAAATAAAAATTCTACAAAATTTTTATATTTAGATTTATAAAGCAATAAAGACTTGCTTTTATATTTTTATTCAGTTACAATTCAATTCTTAAAGATGATTTAGGGTTTTTGACTACATCTTTTGTTTGCTTTTATTGATAACTACAAAAATTAATACGAACTTACTTAATAAAATTAAAACTCCATTTAAACTTTACAGATTACTTTATTAATTAAAGTAAAAAAATTAATTAAAAGGAAATGCCATGGCAGATCAAAATATTGGAACAGTAAAATGGTTCAA
>CAYLKG010000025.1:0-23592 GCA_964384195.1 uncultured Aliarcobacter sp.
GGTGTTCCTTATGAATGCTTATGAAGTGTTATTTTATGGTACTTTATTTTAGATTATTATTTAGCTATTGCATAATGCGGGTTGAACTAATGTATATTCCATATTTTCTTCCTTTTAATTTATTGAGAATTATAATCAATAATCAAAACAAATGGCTTAACAATAATCAATTTATTTTAAACTCACCCCAACTCTTTGTTTTTCCAAATCTACACTTATAACTTTTAGATTCTCTAGATTTTGGTTTATGCTTAAAACCTCGCTTGGATGAGAGATTCTCTTTTCACTAATTTGAGAAATATGAAGTAAGGCATCATTTTTTAGTCCAATATCTACAAATGCACCAAAATCAGTTATATTTCGCACAATACCACTCAAAATAAAACCCTCTTTTAAATCATTTATATCTAAAATATCATTTGAAAATTTTACTTGATTAAACTCAACTCTTACATCATATCCTGGTTTTAGTAACTCATTTACAATATCTTTTACTTTTAAAGGAGTTGAATTTATTTCAAGAGCAACTTTAGAAAACTCTTCTATCTCTTGAATATTATAATTTTTTTGAAGTTTTGTAGTAAGTTCATAATCTTCAGGATGAATTGCAGTATTATCTAAAATAGATTTACCATCTTTTATACGTAAAAATCCAACACTCTGTTCATAAGCTTTTGCACCAATACCTTTTACATCAAGAAGCTCTTTTTTTGAACTAAATTTTTTTATTTTTTCTCTATGCTGAACTATATTTTGTGCAAGTTTTTCACTAACCCCAGATATAAAAGATAAAAGTTTATATGAGGCTGAATTTAAATCAACACCTACTTTATTTACTAAATCAACAGTTATATTTTCTAGTTTTTGACCAAGTTCTTTTTGATTTACATCGTGTTGATATTGTCCAATACCAAGAGATTTAGGATCAATTTTTACTAAAGCTGCCATTGGGTCACGAAGCCTTTGAGCAATTGATATTGCACCTCTTATTGTTACATCAAGATTAGGATATTCTTCAGATGCTATTTTTGAAGCAGAGTAAACACTAGCACCAATTTCACTTACAATTGCATATTTTATATCTAAATTTTCTTTTTTTAAAAGTTTATCTATAAAAGTTGCACTCTCTCTACTTGCTGTTCCATTTCCAATTGCAATACTTGTAATTTTATGTTTTTTAATTAACTCAAGAACTACCTTTGAAGAGTGAGTAATATCCTCTTTTGGTTTTGTTGGATAAATAACCCCTGAGTCTAAAAATAGACCATTTTCATCGATAACTGCTAATTTACAACCTGTTTTATATCCAGGGTCAATTCCTAAAATTATTTGATTCACTAAAGGTGCAGTTTGTAATAACTCTTTTAGATTTTTTCCAAAAAGTTCAATTGCTTCTTTTCCTGCTCTATCTTTTAGAATTGTTATAGCCTCTTTTTTCAAAGTTGGTAAAAGCAACCTTTTTAAACCATCTTTGTAACTTTCAAAAACTATATCTTTTGAGCTAGAAGCATTTGATGGAATTTTATATTTTTTAATATTATCTAAAATAGTATTTTCATCAACCTCTACTTTTATATTTAGTTGTTTTTCATTAACAGCTCTAAGTATTGCTAGAATTCTGTGAGATTTTATATATTTTATTTTTTCACTTGTATTTGAAAAATTTGCGTATAAACCATTTTCAACAAAATCTTTTGTCGTAGTAATTTCTAAAACTCCCCAGTTATTTATTGAATTTCTTATTATTTCTTTTGATCTAAAATCATCAGCGTATCTTTGAGCTATTATATCTTTTGCTCCGTTTATTGCTTCATTAACATTTGTTATATTTTCATTCAAAAACTGCTTCGCTTTTTCTTCACACTCCTCTTTGCTATATTTCATACTTTGAATAATATTTGCAAGTGGTTCAAGCCCATTTTCAATCGCTTTTGAAGTTCTTGATGATTTTTTTTCTTTAAATGGAGAGTAGATATCTTCTAAAGCTTGAAGAATCTGTGCTTCATCTATATTTTTCTCTATATTTTCATTTAAAAAACCCCTCTCTTTTAAAATCTCTTTTATCTCTTCTTTTCTTGCTAATAGTTTTTTTGAATATTCGTAAATCTCTTCAAAATCTCTTAATTGCACTTCTGTTGCTTCATTTGTAAACTCTTTTCTATATCTTGCAATAAATGGAATAGTGCAACCTTCATCTAAAAGTTTTATTATATTTTCAATAATTTTTGTTGTTAAATTAGTTTTTTTTTCTAAAGTTTGTATTAAATTCATTTTGTGTCTTTGTTTTGTATTTTTAAGAAGTCTTTCATAAACTTTTATGTTTATGAAAGTTTAAAGAAGATTAGTCTAAATCGTTATGATTTCCTCTATTTGGTTGTGAATAGTTATCATTATAATCATAATTGTCGTAGTCACTGTAATCAACTGTAAAAATTTTTGGATAACCTAATTTTACTAACTCTTTATCAATGTTCTCTTCACTTAATCTATTTTTCACTCTACTCATTATAAGCTCAATGTCTTCTTCTTTTACATCTGCTGCTCTTAATTCATAAATAATAACTAAATTCATCTTTCCCTTCTTGTTTTAAATGTTGTTTGTAGTTTTAATATAAAAACTATCTAAAATAAAAATAATTGCCTTAATAGACATAATACTTGCTGTTTCATCAACTGTATGATAACCAGTTGTTGGAACTTGTAAAGTTGCACCTTGTATTTGTCCTTTTGACTCCATAACAATTCTTCCAAGCTCAGTACTTCCAATACTAAGTGGTTTTAATCCTTCTTGAACTCTTAATTTGTTTTTCTCTTTTATAAAATCGTCTTTACAAGAAAAAGTGATTTTATTTTTTTTGCAAAAGTTTTTTAAATCTTTTAAAAGTGGAGATTTAAATTTTGCATTTACATCTTTATTTCGTAAAACTACAAGTTGTCTATTGGCTTCCTCTCTTGTTTCATATGGACTTGTGTCAAGAACTATTAGTTTGTCTGTTGTGATTTTATTTTTTTTGAACCACTCATGTATAAACCTCCAACTTTTTCCAGCCTCTTCTTGAGCTGTAAAAAAAGCAGTTCCTTCAAAGCCATGTTGATATAAATATAAAATAATTGCAGCACTTAAGACATTATCAAGTTGTGCAGAAATTAAATCACCATTTGTTTTTAATCTATCACTAAAAGCTATTGGAGTACTAGGAAGAAGATGGTTTAATCCTTCAATTTCAAAGATTAAATTATTTATCTCTTCTTTTAAGAAAGCATTTTTTATTTTACCAAGACCTAAATAACCACCACTATATGGTTCATAGGCATGAACACTTTGATTTATATATCGTTTTGAGATTTGTTGAAAAGTTTGTTCAGATAGAGAGTTTCCTCTTAAATCAGAGCGATTTTTTGCTAAAAATGCTGCAAATTGAAACTCATTTGGACCTGTGCAAATAACTCCGTGTCTGTCAATATGTGCGCTTAAAATTCCATTTGTTGGATTTTTACCACTAGCAACCAAAAGTCCATCGTAATGCTCAGTTTTAATACCAATTTCTTCTAATTCTCTTTTTAAATAAAGTAAAAAAGAGTGTTCGGCTCCTGTTACAGAAGGTACTCTAATAAGCTGTTTTAATAGATCTAAAAATAGGGTGAAATCTTTCTGCTCATTTAATAATGAAGCACCCAAACTATTCTCCTGAAATTTAATAGAATAAAGGTTTATTCTGTGGTGGAATTATAAACTATATAATTGAAAATTTTCTAAAAAGTAGCTTAAAATTAATAAATATTAAACCATAGTTATTTAATCAGGATTATTTTAATTTATATTTAAAAATTTAAAGATATAATTTCAACATATTTTATGAAAAGAAAAAATTAAATAAGGAATAGTATGGCACAATTATCTGAACTTGAACTTTTGAAGGCTTCTAGAAATCCTTTAAGAGTAATTGATGATATATATAAAGAAGCTTTGGAGGGTATTCCTTTGAAAGAAGAGTATATTGGGCTTTTAAAATGGTATGGTATGTATCCTCATATAAATAAAGATGGTCTTGAAGATAAAAAATATTTTATGAAGCGTATAAAATTAGTTGATGCTAGAATGAATTTAGAACAGCTAAGAGTGATGAGTGAAATTGGAACAAGATATGCAAAAGGTTTGGTAGATTTTACAACTAGACAAAATGTACAGTTTCACTATATTCTAATAAAAGATTTACCAACTATTTTTGATATGTTAAATAGTGTAGGTTTAACTTCAAGAATGGCATCAGGTGATGGACCAAGACCTATTATGACATGTCCTGTAAGTGGTTTAGATAATGATGAGATTTATAATGTTCAAGAACTTTTAAAAAGCGTTGATACTTATTTTGATAAAAATGATGAAAGATTTTGTAATTTTCCAAGAAAATTTAAAATGGGAATTAGCGGTTGTGGACATCATTGTGCAAATCATGAGATACAAGATGTTGCGTTTACTGCTTTTAAAGATGCTAATGGAGAAGTGTTATTTGATTTATCTATTGGCGGGGGATTATCAAAATCTAAACAAATAGCAACAAGAGCAAAAAAATATGTAAAAGCTGAGCAAATTTTGGATGTTAGTGTTGCTTGTGCTGAACTTTTTAGAGATAATGGAAATAGAGATAGTAGAAGTAAAGCTAGAGTAAGACACCTTTTAAATGATTGGGGAATTGAAAAATTTGTAGATGAGATTGAGAAAATTTTAGACTATAAACTTCTTGATGGTGAAACTGAACCAACAATCACTTCATTTGAAAATAGAAATCATTTTGGAATAAATAAACAGAAAGAGGCAGGGCTTTCATATGTTGGGTTTGCAACAAATTCAGGAAGAGTTCCTGGAGAACACTTTGTAAAATTTTATGAAATTTGCAAAAAATATAATGCAGGTGGAATTGCACTAACTGCTACTCAGAATTTTGTAGTTTATGATGTAAAAGATGAGGTAGTTCAAGATTTAGCAAATGAATTCGAATCATTAGGATATCCATATAAACCAACAGCATTTAGAGCAAGATTACAATCATGCACAGGGAAAGAGTTTTGTAAATTTGGAATAACTGAGACAAAAGAGTATGCAAAAGATATAGTTCTTGAATTAGAAGATAGATTAAAAGATTTTAATGAAGATGTTGCAATATCTTTTTCAGGTTGTGCACACGGTTGTTCTCAACCTCATATAGCTGATATTGGGTTGATTGGTTGTTTAATGAGATACGAAGGAGAAAGAGTGGAAGGATATGAAATACTTTTAGGTGGAAATTTACAAGGTGATAATAGTAGACTTTCACAAAAAATAGGAGTAAAAGTTCCTTCTAGTAGAGTTGTTGATTACATAGTGTCATTAGTTGAAGATTATAGAAAAGATAAAAAAGGAGCTATAAGATTTAAAGATTATTTGGCTTCTATAGAACCTGCAAATTCAGTAACTGACGATGAATAAAAAAAGGCTTAATCATTAGATTAAGCCTTTTTTCTTCTTGTGATTCATTTTTGCTTCATACATACTTTTATCAGCATTTTTTATCATATCATCTAAATTATTACCATTTTTGTACTCATAAGATCCAAAACTACAAGAAACTTTTAAATTTTTATTGAAACTATAATTTATCTCTGAAATAAATTTTTGTAAATTTTCTATTAAAGAATTAGCTTGACTAATATTTGTGTGAGGTAAAATAATTAAAAATTCATCTCCACCCCATCTTCCAAAACTATCTGAATTTCTTATTTTTTGTGAAATAAAATTAGCTATTTTGACTAAAACTTCATCTCCAGCATGATGACCATAATTATCATTTATAGGCTTGAAATCATCTAAATCAAAAAATATAATAGAAAAATGAGTATTGTATCTTAAAGCTAATTTTATCTCTTCTTCACAAATATTTTCTATTTTCCTTCTGTTAAACACCTTTGTTAAAGTATCATTTGTTGCAAGGCTAACAAGCTCTTTTTGAGTCTCTTTTCTCAGTTTTATCTCTTTATATAATTTATAGTTCAAATATAAAATTAAAGCAATTATTATTAAAAAAGGAATGGCTATTTTTAAAAATTGCTGGTAATTAAGTTCTTCTTTAATAAATATTTGAGAGTAAGAATTTAATATATTTACTATTTCATCTTTTTTAATTTTTGATATTGCTAAATCTAAGATATCTCTAAACTCTTTATCCTTTGTATTTAGTTCCAAATAAGAATTTAAATATATATTTAAAGAAGAATTTACTTTAATATCACTGTGGCTGTTTTTGCTAAGGCTTGAGTTCAAAGTATACATGTTATTTATGTATCCATAAAGCTTATCGTCATTTAATGCTTCTAGCCCTAAATTATCACTTTCAAATTCAATAAATTCAATTTTAGGATATAAAGTTAGAAGTTTTCCTTTTAAATTCAAAGAATTAAAAATACCTACTTTTATATTTCCTAAAGATGATAAATCAGAAATAAAGTTTTTATCATTTTTTGTTGCAATAACTAAAGGAATTTCATTTATAGGCTTTGTGTAAATTTTATCTTTTTTGTTTGGTTTTTCATAAGAATAGATGAAATTTGTTTTAATACTATTTGAGAAAAGAAACAACTTATCATCATTTAGAACATCTTCTGTACTAAATTGCTTTGATAATTTATTTGAAAGTAAATTCCATAAATCTATTTCAAATCCTTTAAATTCATTTGACATTTTAAAAGAAAAAGGCATATTTGAATCTTTTAATAAAAGAGTAAATTGATTCTCTTTCAAGTACTTTTTTTGGCTGCTATTTAAAATAAGATATTCTTTATCAAAGATAATAGATTTTGAATTGAAAGAATTAAGGCTTTTGTTTATACCACTGTATGTGTAAAATTTTTTAATGTCTTCTATTCTATTTATATTTATATTTCCTAATAATCTTGAATCGAATTTTGCTAAATCTTTTAAAACATTTCCTTCATAGATCAATTCATCTAAACTTTTATTTTGGCTATTATATTTTTCAAAAATGATTTTTGCAGTTTCTTCAATATTTGAAAATGCATATTCCCAGCCCATTAAAGAAGCCTCATCAAAACTTTGTACTCTATACGGATTCATGAGAACTTCATTTTGAGAAGTAAAAATAATCCCTTCATAAAAATTAACATTTAGATAATTGGTAGAGAAGTAGTTATAATCTATCCCTTTTTTGCTCAAAGTATAAGGTTCATTTGATAAGTAACAAGCCATAACATCTGTTTTATTATTGATTAAATCATCAATATTTCCAGAATGAGGAAGAATATTCAAGCTTGAAAAATTAAAATTTTTATCACTATTTAAAATAGATTTTATTGTTGCTGTTTGTATCGCATCATCTGTAATCATAACTCTTTTATTTTGTAAATCAGAAATATTATTTATATTTTTATTTTTTAGACTAACTAAAATTAAAGGAGATTCCTGAAAAATACTAGATACAAATACTATATTTTTATCATTATATTTTTCAAGAATAAGTGAAGACTTTCCAATACCATAAGTTGCACTATTATTTACAACTTCATCAACTATATTTATATTTTGATTAAATGACTTAATATCTACATCTAAACCAAAATCTTCATAAAAACCTTTCTCTTTAGCTATATAGTAACCTGCAAATTGAAATTGGTTTAGCCAGTCTGGATATAAAGTTATTTTTTCTTTTGAAAATAAATTTGAACAAATAATAAGGATTAATAAACATCTTTTAATAAACATCTTTTTGATGATATAAAAAACTATATAAATAGAATATTAATTCAAATATAAATTAAATCTTGTTTATTATATATAAATCCAATCTCATCATTTACTTTAAAATCGAACTTAGTTGCATAAAGTAGAAGATTTTTGCCCTTATAGTTTGTAGTAATTTCAAAAAAGCTACCATAAAATATAATATTTGTTACTACCGCTTTTAACTCACTAGTATTACATACATTTATATTTTCAGGTCTTATATAAATATTATCTTCAAGGTGATTTATTTTTCCTAAAAAGCTTGCACAATAAAGACTTTTAGGGCTATTATATAATTCTTTTGGAGTTCCTAATTGTAAAATATCACCACCGTGCATTATGGCAACTCTATCCGAAAGGAAAAAAGCATCTTCTTTATCGTGAGTTATAAACAAAGCAGTTATATTAAAGCTTTTTATCATCTCTTTTAATTCAAATCTTAAAATATTTCTTAACTCTGTGTCAATATTACTCAAAGGTTCATCAAGTAGTAAAATTTTTGGTTTATTTATGATTGCACGAGCTAATGCTACTCTTTGTTGTTGACCACCACTTAGCTCATGAATATATTTGTTTTCGTGACCTTTTAATTTTGTTTTTTCTAGAATTTCTTCAAGTTCATTTTTTGAAGCATCACTTCCAAATAAAATATTTGAAGAAACTGTTATATGTGGAAGTAGAGCATAGTTCTGAAATACAATAGCAACTTCCCTTTTGTTTGGTTCGACATCTATATTTTTTGAAAAAACTTTTTTCCCATCAATACTTATTTCCCCACTATCAGGCTTTTCTAAACCAGCAATCATTCTTAAAAAAGTAGTTTTACCACTCCCACTAGTTCCAAGTATTGTGAAAATTTCACCCTCAATTAAATCTAAATTTAATTGATTTGCAACACAAATATCACCTTTACAAAATGTTTTTATTAAATTTTTTATTTCAACTATTTTTTTCATTTCATCTTTCTTTTTGGTTTAAAATTTAGAAGTAACACAGCAATTGCAGTTGAACTTACAAGAATTAAAGAAGGAAAGCCTGTTTTATAAAGCATTTCATTGCTTGCTAACTCATAAATTCTAATTGCCAAAGTATCATAATTAAATGGTCTTAAAATTAAAGTAGCAGGAAGTTCTTTTGCAATATCGATATATAAAATCAAAAAACCACTTATTAAATAAGGTTTTAAAAGTGGAAGGTAGATTTTAAATATTGATTCCTTTTCATTTTTACAAAATATTTTACTAGCATCATCTAATGAGCTATTTATTTTACTAAATCCATTTTCAACACTTCCAATACTAGAAGCAAAATATCTAGTAGTGTAAGCATAAATCAAAATAACAAATGATCCACTAAAAAACATAAATCCTAAACTTTTATCTATATAATTTGCTATTAAAAGTAAACCAACAGCTACAACAGCACCAGGAATTGAATATCCTAACATTGAAAGTTTGTGTGTGAAACTAGATATTTTTGTAGGAAATTTTCTTAAAAAATATACCATAAGAAATGCTAAAAATATAATAAATGAACTAGAGATAATATTTAATTTTAATGTATTGAGAAGAAAAGAAAATGTTGTAAAATCTAAAGTATTAAAATCTAAAATTGTCCAATAAATTAGAACTCCAGTTGGAATAAATAGGGTTATTGAAGCAATTAAAAATGATATAAAAAATGCTAGAAAATTATATTTTCCTGTTAATACTATTTTGCTAGCTTTGGCATCGCTGTTTGTAGAGCTTGAGAATCTAAATTTTTTTCTAATATTATATTCAACTAAAAGAATAGAAAAAACAAATACGAGTAAAATAATAGCAATATTTATAGCTCCACTTAAATCACCATAACCAAACCAACTTTTAAAAATTCCTACACTAAAAGTTTCAATTCCAAAATATAAAACTGTTCCATAATCGCTCAAAGTTTCCATAATTGCTAAAATTGTACCGGCAAAGATAGCTGGATATGATAATGGAAGATAAACTTTGAAAAATGCTTTCGTTGGGTTTATTTTTTGTAATGATATTAATTCAACTACAGTTTTTGAAATCATTGAGAATGAAACCCTAGCTAAAATAAAAACATAAGGAAACATAGCAAGTGTAAATATAAAAATAGCTCCAGAAATATTTAAAATATCTAGTTTTAGGGAAGTATCATTTAAGATTTGAGATAGTAATCCACGAAATTCAAAAAAACCAACATATGTATAGCCAAATATATATGCAGGATATGCCAAAGGAAGTACAAAGCAAATAGAGAAAAATTTACTTCCAAAATATTCAAATCTGGCACTTAAATACGAAGTTATTATTCCAATTATTATTGCAAATAATGCAGTTCCAATTATTAAATACACTGTATTTAATGTATATTCAAATAAGAAATTATTTTCTAAAAACTCTTTATTTAAAGAGCCACTAAATAGAAAATAAACTATTAATATTAGAATTGGTAAAGAGATTAATAACCCCAAAATAGGGGCTATTGAAAGTTTTAAATTTTTTATTTCCAATTTCCTTTTGTTGCTATTTCAACAGCTTTTTTTGTTTGTTTTCCAACCTCATTTAAAGGTATTATATCTTCTTTAAACTCTCCCCATGAAGCAACAATTCCTGAAGGTTTAACTTTTGGATTAACAGGATATTCATAATTTCCTTCAGCTAATTTTCCTTGAGCTTCAACGCTTGTTAAAAATTCAATTAACTTTATAGCATTTTGTTTATTTGGAGAAAATTTAGTGATACTAGCTCCTGAAATATTCATATGTGTACCAGTTGTATTTTGTGCTGGGAAAAATACTTTTACTTCTTTTGCTATTTCTTCATCAACTTTATCACCACTATTTGCCATAACTCCTAAATAATAAGAATTAACAATCGCAATATCAGCTTCCCCTGAAGCAACAGCTCTAATTTGATCTTTATCAGCACCTTTTGGTTCTCTAGCAAAATTATTTACTAAACCTTTTACAAACTCTAAAGATTTTTCTTCACCACTGTGAGCAATTATAGATGCAAGAAGAGACTTATTGTATGAATTTGTAGAGCTTCTTGTGATAACTTTTCCTTTAAATTCTGGTTTTGTAATAGAAAAATAATCACCTAAGTCTTTTGGATTAACTGTTTTCGGATTGTAAACAAAAAGTCTAGCTCTTTTTGTAATTGCAAACCATTTTCCATCTTCATCTCTTAGATGTTTTGGAATATTTTCTTCCAAAGTTTTAGAAGTTACAGATTGTACCAAATCTTTCTCTTTTGCTTCATATAAATTTCCAATATCAGCAGTTATAAGTATATCAGCAGGGCTATTTGTACCTTCAATTGTTAGTCTTGAAACTAACTCCTCAGCTTTTGCTGTAATAAGATTTACTTTAATTCCTGTTTTTTCTTCAAATTGCTTAAACAAAGCTTTATCTGAATCATAATGTCTTTGAGAATATACATTTACTTCATTTGAACCAAATAAAATATTTGCAAAAAATAGTGAGCAAAGTGTTAATTTTTTTAACATTTTCATATCCTTTAAATTATTATTTTATAACCATCTCTAATTCTAAAATGGAATAATATAGTTTTAAAACTTTAATATATCTTAATATTAAGAATGATTATCAAAAGTATAAAAGAAATCATTTAAAACTTTATTGGTATAATTAACTCAATTTTTAAAGAGGATTTAAAATGGTTTTAATGATTGATAATCATTAAACATATAAAATTCATAAAACTTCATAAAGCTCTAAATGCCCTTATTTAAGGTGTTTTAAACAACTTCTTCGATAATATAAACTTTATAAAAATGTACCTAAATCGCTAAAAATTTGTAAAAAGGGTAGCAATGGGGTAGCACGGAGATGGCATGGTAAGGCGTATAAAATCTAAAAAATACACAGGTGTTTACTATAGAGAATTAGAAGATGGTGATAGAGTATTTGAATTTACATATAAAGATTTAGAAGGAAAGAAGAAGTGGATTAAAGTTGGTCTAGCTTCTCACAACATAAATGAATCCTTTGCAAATCGTAAAAGAATAGAAACTATTAACAAGCTAAAATTAGATGGTGATGAACCTGATTTTATAAAAAAAAGAAAACCAGTAAAAAAAATATCTCTTAATGCTGTTGCTAATAAATATTTCGCTGATTATGAAATGAGGGCAAAGCCAAATATTTTTAAGGAATCTCTTTTTAAATATCAAAATAAGGTAGAGCCATATTTTGGCAAAACACCAGTTGACGAAATAACAAAAGAAGCTGTCGAAAAATGGCTAAAAAGTTTTAAAAAAGATTATAAACAAGCTTCAATAAACAGTTATCACGCTACATTTAAAGCAGTTGTCAATTATGGAATTAAAGAATTTAAAGAACTTGAAAGAGTGATAAATCCTTTACAAAAAATATCTATGAAAGATCCAGAAAATGAAAGAGAAAGAGTTTTATCTACAAATGAGATTAAACATCTATTTGAATGTCTAATTCATAAACCAAAGGCTTATTTGTATGTAGCTGTTGCACTTGGTACTGGTGCAAGACCAAAAGCTATAATAACTACACAAAAAAAAGATTTTGATATTGCAAATAGAACTTTAACATTTCCTGCACTTAAAAAAGGAAAACGATACCCTGTTCCTTTAATAGATTCTTTATACAAACAACTTATTGAAGCCACAAAAGATTTAAATGCAGATGACTATATATTTCATCCTGATAATCCAAAAACAATAACCACTCGACCTATAAGTTATGAGGGAATAAAAAGACAGATTCAGCCACTACTTGATGATTTATTCAATCAAGGATTAGATAATAATGATAGGAAACATCGTGTAACATTTTATACATTTAGACATACTTTTGCAACACATTTAGTAAAAAATCCTCATGTTAATATATTAGATGTTAAAAAGCTTATGAGTCATAGTAGACTTCAAATGACAGAAAGATATGCAAAAGTAGAACTGCATCAAGGTACGCAAAACGCATTAAATAATTTGTACTCTATAAACGATGAAAAATTATAGGAGAAAATCGGAAATACCGAATTTTTAAAATATGATATATAGAATACAAAATTTATATATTGACATAGTGTATCTTTTTTGATACAATAATTTAATGACAAGGTTTTAAATGGAAAAGATTATAGCTGTTAGATTTTTTAAAAGTGAGAATGGTAATGAGCCTGTAAGAGATTGGCTACTGACACTTGATAAAGAAGATAGAAAAATTGTTGGTGCAGATATTCAAACAGTGGAGTTTGGATTCCCTATAGGTATGCCTTTAGTTAGAAAAATAGATACTAAATATAAACTTTGGGAAGTTAGAAGTAAATTAGCCAGTGATAAAATAGCAAGGGTGATATTTACAATTTATAAAGATTGTATGATTCTTTTACATGCTTTTATTAAAAAAGATCAAAAGCTTCCAGAAAAAGAAAAAAATACAGCAATAGAAAGAAGAAAAAAGATTGATACAGGAGAATGTTATGAAAAATAAACATATAGGAACCGATTTTAGTGATTTTTTAAAAGAAGATGGAATATATGAAGAAACTAATGATATAGCTATAAAAAGAGTTATTGCTTATCAATTAGAGCAAGAGATGAAAGCACAAAATATTACTAAAACAAAAATGGCTGAGATGATGAATACAAGTCGTGCTGTAGTAAATAGATTACTCAATCCTGATAATAGCTCTTTAACACTAAGTACATTAGAAAGTGCTACTCACGCATTAGGTAAAAGGTTAAATATTTCTATAATATAGAAATTAAGTTTTTCAAAAAACGGGGGAGTGTTAGAAATTTTGTGTCAGTCTGATAGAATTTATTCTAAAGGATTGAAAAATGAATCAAACATTTGATTTAACAGAAGCACTGGAACAAATTAAAGCTGGTGCAAAAATAGATGGTAAGGATGGAGCGTTTTAGCTCCCTTTATTCTCAGTTGGTAATATTGTTTGAGAGTAGACTGGATCAATCTTTAAACTTATGACTTAAAAAGTGACTTTTGTTGTTCAAAAAGTCCTAAGGGTTTGAGCGAATCTCTAAATTCTAGTTTTTGAACATTTTTTGGAACAAATTATATCTCTAAATAAAGGTTATAAAGATAATGAGTTAGATTTTATAATTTTGTTCCAAAATTTAGAGGTTGAGGAAGAGAATGTTTAGAATTTTGTGTCCTATTTTCTGTTACCGGATCAGTAAGATAATACAAAAGAGTTTTTTAATACAAAAAGAATAATAATTGCTGAAATTTTAAATATCACACCTGAGACATTATCAAGAAGATTAAAATTATTCGAAAATGATGGCTTGATTAATTATCAAAAGAAATCAATAGATAAGGAAAAACTTAAAACTCTTTTCTCATAATCTAGAGAACTATTCTCTAGAAATAATATAAATTAATAAAAAATATTAAACGAATGTAGAATCTTTTGAAATAGATGAAACTACTTTTTTATTTTCAATCTTAAGTATCCTATCACATAAAGGAAGCATGGCTTCATCGTGTGTTACCATAATAACTGCTACATTTTGTTCTATTGCTATTTTTTTAAGCATTTTAACTACGCTAATTGAGCGTTCATTATCAAGAGCAGCAGTTGGTTCATCTGCTAATATTATTTTAGGTTTATTTGCCAAGGCACGAGCTATTGCAACTCTTTGATTTTGACCACCTGATAGTTGTGATGGCATAGCAAGAGCTTTTTCACTAATATCAAAATATTTCAGAAGTTCCATTGCTACTTTTTCTGATTCTTCTTTTGACTGTCCACTTGTTTGAGGTAAAAGAGTTATATTATCTATAATATTTAAAAAAGGAATAAGATAATGTGCTTGAAAAATAAATCCTATTTTCTCCCTACGAATCTTTCTTGTATCTTTATTTAACCATTTATTATCATATACTTTTTCATCGCCAAACCATATTTGACCACTTGTAGGTTCTTCAACACATCCTATCATCATAAGTAATGTAGTTTTCCCAGCACCACTTGGTGCAATCAATGCTATTAATTCACCTGTATCCACACTAAAAGATGCTTTATCTATAATATCAACAAGACTATCACCTTTTCCAAAACTTTTTACTAGATTTTCAACACGAATACTTTGTTTATTCATATCATCCTCCTATTGCAGCTGCTGGATCAGCACTTATAACTTTTTTTACACCTATAAAAGATGATAAAATAGAAGCAATTATTACAACTATAAAAAGTAGCCAAGCATCAGAAATTTCTAATACAACTCTTTTGGGAAACTTCTCATATATTAAATGAGAAAAAATATTTCCTGAAATAAAAGCAATAATACCAAGAAGAAGTGTTTCTTGTACAATCATCTTTATAATTACGCTATTTGGGATTCCTATAAGTTTCATTATTGATATTTCTTTCATCTTTTCAAGGGTCATAGTGTATATGATAAGAGCTATTATAATTGTTGAAACTAAAATAAGAATACCCGTAAATAAACCTATTTGTTTCGCTGCTCTTTCAATAAGATTTTTTCCTAAAATATCTTCTTGTTCCTTTTTTGTATAAACACTTTTATGTTTCCACTCTTTTATATTTTTTGCAACTTCATCTGTGTTATATCCATCTTTTAGATTTGCTATTATTGCATTTACCATAGTCGTATCATTTCCACTTATACCACGTTCACGATCACTTCTTACTCTGTTATTAGAATATGAGAATTGGTTTTTTTGTGCATCTTTTAAGCTGATATAAACTAATAAATCACCTCCTGAAGATACTGTTTTTTCAGTTAGTCCTACCACTTCATACTTATCTCTTGCAAGTATTATCTCATCATGGAGTTTGAATCCTGTTTCTTTAGAAACAACAATTTGATAATGGTCTTTTGTTAACTTACTTCCTTGGATTAGTCTATTTGGGTTTATTGGATTTATATTACCAAAAGGATCATATCCAACAGCCATAACTCGAATAGGCATACTCCCCTGTGGAAGTTGTATATTTTGAAAGGTTATTGCTTCACTATACTTCACTCCATCAATAATACTTATAGAATTTTTCAAATCTTCATGAACTCTTGATGATTCAGCAAAAGGGCCTAGAGTATCTTCTTGAACTATCCACAAATCTGCATTTATATCATTAATTAATATCTCTGCATCAACAACCATACCTCGATATACTCCCATCATAATAAGTACAATTCCAAGAAGCATACCTACACCCATTGCAGTTACTAAAAACTTTCCAAGGGAGTGAGATATATCTTTTTTGGCTAGATTAATCATTGATGAATCCTCATTCCTTCACTTAAAGCTTTTTTACTACTGTCTGGTATGATTATAATATCTTCTGTTTTTATACCACTTATTATTGCAGCTTCATTATCACCTTTTGCTTGAATATTGAGCTCTTTAAAATAAGCTTTATTATCTATTAAAGTCCAAACCCCTTCTTTCCCATCTTCAACTTTTAATGTATTTAAAGGAATTGTAATTGCATTTGATATTGTTTTTGCATTTATAGTAACTCTAGCTTGTTCATTGATATAAAAAGGAATTGGTAATTCATCAAATGCCACATTAATTTCTCTTTCTTGAGTTACAGCATCACTTTGTGCAACAATTCGTTTAACATATCCAGTGAATTGTTTATTACTTTGAGAACGAAGAGTTATTTCTGCTTTTTGTCCAACTTTTATATCACCACTAATCTTTTCATCTATATAAGCTCTTATCCAAAGAGTTTTAGGATCAACGATTTTTAAAATAGTCGTAGAAGAAGCAACATTTTGTGCTACTTCTGCACTTTTGGATATTACATAACCATCAACTGGAGCATAAATTTGAAATCTAGATAATTTTGTTTTTAAAGAATCTGCATTTTTTTGCGTACGTTGAACTTCAATTTTACTTGACTCAATACGAACTAAGGTTGCTTCTAATTGTGCTGTTAAAGCATTTAAATCTGTTTTTGCTTTATCAAATTCAGATTTAGAAACGAAAGATTGTTTAAGTAAATTTTCATATCTTGTATAAGTAATCAAAGCTAATTCTTTTTGAGCATTTAAGCTCTCACTTTCTTTTGTTAGTGCCTTAAGCTCAGATTTTGTCTTTTCAACACTTATAAGCATTTCTTGAACTAATTCAGGCATATCAACTGGATCTATAGTAATTAGTAAATCACCTTTTTTTACCCATTGTCCTTCATCTGTAAGAATTGATATAATTTTTCCTCCTGTTTGAGCTGTAATAGAATATATATCCTTAGCACTTACATTCCCTATTCCAAATACTTTAATATCTAAATTAGCAACTTTGGGTGAAAGAGTTTTATAAGTAGTTTTGACAATATAAACGTTCTTATAAAAAAGAAATCCTCCTACAATAGCAAGTAGTATAATTATTATATATTTAATTTTTTTATTCATTGTATTTTTCCTTTTAAATAATCAACTTGATCTATGGATATACTTTTAGTGTAATATGCTTCAAGTAGGTCTAATTGTGCAGTTAATATTAATGACTCAGCATCAAGTACCTCAATATACGTTGAAAGACCTTCTTTATATCGTCCTTTTAAAACATCATTTGTATCATTAGCCCAACGAAGTTGAGCTTGTTTTGAAGCGATTGTTTTATCATATCTAGCAATATCAATAAGTAAATTAGATAAATTTTCTTTAATAGCCAATATTTTAGATGATTGCTCTTGTTTAGCTATTTGAATATTTATTCTGGCTTTTTGTGTTTCAGCTTCTATTCTTCCTCCACTATAAAGTGGGACAACAACTGTTACACCAATAGTTGAAGTGTTATATTCATTTAAAGTATCAAAATGATTATAAGAAGCGACCACATCAATTGAACCATAATGAGATGCTTTTTCAGATTTATATAAAAGTTTATTTTTATCTATATTTAATGCATTTATTTTTAGTTGAGAATTATTACTTAAGATTTCCTCTTCTACTAAATCAGGTTCAAAAGAATAATTTTTCTTTATAATATCTGATTCAAAAGTAGTATCATCTTTTATTTTTTCTCCCATATATAAAGAAAGAGATTTCTTTGTTTTATCAAATGAAGCTTGTGCAATGGCTAGATTTTCTTCTGAAAAATAAACCGCTGATAAAAAACGACTTGAATCTGCTTTTGTTTTAAACCCTTGAGCAACAAGGGCTTGAGCTTGTTCATAATAAGCTTTTTTTGACTCCAAATCTTTTTTATGAACTTCAATTGCTTCTTTTTGAACAACAATAAGTTTATACAAAGATTTTATTTTGTAAGCCATAAGTGCTTTCATATCTCCTAAAGATAAGCTAGCTATATCTTCATCTATTTTTAAAGAATCTAATTTAGAGGAAGTTTTTTGGAAATCCCATATCTTTTGCTTTAAACTTGCCCCTGAATACCAACCGTCTTTTTCTTTAGTATAAAAAGTTCCATTTGCAGAACTTGTATATGTTTGAGAAAAATCATATTCTCCTTGCAGATTTATTTGTGGCAAATTATCAGCAAAAGTTACATCATAATTTTTCTGCGATAATTCAGTTTTTAAAATAAAAGATTGAATATCTGGATTGTTTAAAAGAGTTTTTTCTATGCTTTGTTCTAAACTCAAAGTTTGAGTATAAGCACATGAGAAGAATAAGCTTAATAGCAATAAGCTTTTTTTCATTTGGAATCCTTTATCAAAATAATATGCTTATTGTACTCTTCTCATATTAGCTTAATGTTAGGATAAAGGATTATTTATCAAAGAACAAACTAAAACAATTACTTTCTTCATCTGATGTAACCTCAATTTTTATATTCATAGCATCACATAAACGTTTAACTATATCTAATCCTATTCCACTACTATTTTGTTCACTATAATTTCGATTAAAAATCTTATTAGTTTCATTAATTTCAGCACCACTATTTCTAATATGTAATATTTTATTTTCTTCATAAATACGTACATATCCATTGTGACGATTATATTTACAAGCATTAGAAATGATATTGTGTAACACTTCTTTTAAAGCATTGGGATTTGTGTCAATAATCAAAGAATTCTTTGAAATATCAAATGTAATGTTAGGATAACTTGGCTCATGAAGATGAACAACTTCTCGAACAATATCAAATACATTTACAGATATGATTTGAAAAGTTCTTTTTTCAAGTAGAACAGTTAAGTTTTCATGTAACTCTGTAACTGTATTTATACTTTTATTTAATCTCTCAATAGCTTTGATATTCTTTATTTGTGGATCTTTTTCAAGTAATTTAATATTTAATTTCATGGCAGTAATTGGTGTATTTAAATCATGAATTAGATCTTTTGCAAATTTATCTAAAGTTTCAATACTCTCTTTTAGAGGTTTTAAAGAACTTTTTGCCAAATAAAAACTAAGTGTTGCAAAGATAAATAGTAATAAAAGTTGAACTACTATAACTCTTAACAGTAATTTATAAACTTCATTATTAAAATTTTCATCAGATTTAAAAACTTGAAGATATGGTTCATTATTTGACATGGGAATAAGCTTTGTAAATTCTTTACCTATTTTTTCAAAGTTCCTAATATCTATATATTTATTGTGGGTATCAACAAATTTATGATGATATTCACTAGAATAAGTATTACTACTATCCCCAATTTTAATATAACGAGCGTAGGTAATTAAAGAAAAATCTTCTGCTTTTAAATATTCTTCTTTCATTTGTTGAAAATAAAAAAATCCAGCAATTAAAATAAGTAAGGCAACACTAAAAAAATAAGTAATAAAAAACTTTAAAAAAGCATTTCTTTCATGACGATGCAAAACGGTATCCTATTCCTTTTACTGTTGCAATTGGTAAGCCAATTTTACGTAAATTTGTAATATGCACACGAAGAGCTCCTTCGCTTATATCTTTAAAATCATCTAAAGAATCAATTAGAAAATCTTTAGTCAATGTAGTATTTATATTTTTAAAAAACAATAAAACAAGCTTTAATTCATAAGGAGTTAGAGGAATAAAAATATCTGATTTATAAAGTTCATTTTTTTCTATAAAAAAATGAAAATCATCAAGAGTAAGTTCATTACTATAAGTATGATACTGCTTTTTTAAAATAGCATTTATTCGAATAAGCAACTCATCAAAATCAAAAGGTTTTTTTATATAGTCATCAGCACCTGCATCAAAACCTTTTGATAAAGATGCAATATCAGTAAGTGCGGTAAGAAATATAGCAGGAGTCTTATCACCACTATCTCTTAAACTTTTTAAAAGCTCAAAACCATTAAATAAAGGAACATTAACATCTAGTAATAATAAATCAAATTTTTGTAAAAAAGTTTTATCCAAAGCTTTTTGAGAATTAAGCACATGAACAATATCAAAGTTTTCACTTTCTAAAAGCTCAATAAGAGATTCTGCTAACATATGATCATCTTCTAGTAATAGTAATTTTATCATAAAGAATAATATCTAAATTAGTTCTTATTGAGTTTAAAATTTATAGCTAGATACAAATATTTTCTGAATAAATATGTTGTGATAAAGATTTTATTATTTCTTATAGAAAATAGTGCTTTAAGTTTGGCACATCAATTAAAAATTTAGGAATTTATAAATCATAAAAAACATTTATATTTTAACTATCAAATAAATTTTAAAAAATAAATACTTGTATACGAAAACTAACTTTATACTTTCCGAAACTATATGGAAAACATATTTCTTGGTTTTCATATATTTTTGGAAATTTAAAATATGAAAAAATTTCTGGGTGTCGGAAAACAGATGGTAATCGACTGGCAGCCCAAATTGGAGCGGTGGCGAGGTAACATAAATTCATACTTAGAATTTAAAAGTATCCAAGTTAAAATAGCAAGTTCAACAAACTGTAATATTTGGAACAAATTAGGCTAAGTAAGATTAACTATGCTAAAATTCTAGGAGCTATCTGTTGCTGACACAAAACTCTGAACAGTCTCAAAAACTAATTATCTGATTTTAGATTAGCTTTTCAATTAAACAAAAAAGTAACAAGTTTGTTTTTCTAGCTTGAGTTTACTATCATAAAATTAGCAACTGAATCCACTGGAAAAACTATTCTTGGTTTTTGTGATTTACCAATTTTTCTGTAGTTTGGTAGTCCTACACCTTCTCTTAAAAGCTTATCTAGAAATGAAAGACTAATTCCTAACTCATCTGCTGTTTCTTGTCTTGTTAAACCTAATTTCCCATATTTGTTAATAAGATAGTCTACATAATATTTTTTATCGATTGTATTGTCATTTTCATCAAAAAACATCTAATATCCTTTTTGTATTTGTTCTTTTATAAGTGGAATAATTCCATTTTTAGGGATATTTCTCAGGATGAAAGATTTTTTAATCATTTTGATTTGATAACGAGTAAAAAGGTCAATTTTATGTAGAGAAAAATTTATGAGAAATACAAATTCGAGATTAAACATCAATTAGATATAATCAAAAAGTTTTTGTGCTACCCTAAGTAGTGCTACCCAAAACAGTGTAAAAATGTATAAAAAATACAAAATGGGTAGCAATGGGGTAGCACGATTTAATATATTTAAGAAAGAAAGTTCAAAGAATAACCTAAAATAGGGCTTTGAAGAGGATAAAAATAATATGATATTAATGATTGATAATTATGATAGTTTTACTTATAATATTGTGCAATATTGCTTGGAGCTTGGAGCTGACCTAAAGGTTATTAGAAATGATGAATTAAGTTTAGAAGAAATAAAAGCTTTAAATCCTAGTAAAATTATAATATCTCCAGGACCAGCAACTCCAAATGAATCTGGAATTTGTCTTGAAGTTATAAAAGAGTTTACTGGAATCGTTCCTATTTTTGGTATTTGTTTAGGGCATCAGGCAATTGCTCAAGTTTTTGGGGCAAAAGTAGTACGTGCTAAAAATATGATGCATGGCAAAACTTCTAGAATAAAAGTTTTAAAAGATACAAAAATCTTTGATACCTTACCAAATGAATTTACACAAACTAGATATCATTCTTTAATAGTAGAAAATAAAGATTTACCTGAAGAGTTAATTGTTACATCAAAAAGTTTGGATGATGATGAAATTATGTCACTTGAAATAAAAGATAAAAATATATATGGTGTCCAATTTCATCCTGAATCTATATTAAGTGAATATGGACATAAAATTATAGGAAACTTTTTAAAATTATAAAATGATTTACCAATATAGATTTAAAATTTACTTTTTTTTAGTTCTTTTTTTTATTACTAGTTTACTTTTAATAAAGGCGGAGTATTCACTGAGTATTTCATATAAAGAAGCTCTAAATTTATTTGTTAATCATTCAATTCTATCAATTATTACAAATATATCTACTTATTTTTTTGGTCATAATGATTTAGCTTTAAGAGTTCCGTTTATTCTTTTATATGCGCTAAGTTCATTTATGATGTTTAAAATTACAAAAAATTATTTTAAATATGAGAAAGATAGATTCATAAATGTCTTGATTTTTATGACATTACCTGGTGTTTTAAGTGCTGCACTACTTGTGAATACAGCAATAATTGTTATGCTTTTTACATTGTTTTATATTTATTATTATCAAAAGTATCAAAAACATCTCTATTTTATTTTACCATTTTTACTTTTTTTAGATAACTCTTTTGCTATTTTATTTTTAGGGTTACTATTTTTTTCTCTTAAAACAAAAGATAGACTTTTATTATATTTAAGCTCATCTTTGTTTTTTTTATCACTTTATATATATGGTTTTTCAACAGATGGTAGGCCAAGAGGTTTTTTGATTGATACAGTTGGAATATATTCAGCTATTTTCTCACCAGTTTTGTTTTTATATTTTTTATATGCAATCTACAAAAAAGCTTTTTCAAAAGAGATTAATCTAGTTTGGTATATTAGTTTTACAGCTTTAATTTTATCAATCGTAATATCTTTTAGACAAAGAGTTTATATAGAAGATTTTGCACCCTTTGTTGTTATTGCATTGCCTTTAATGTTAAAAATGTTTTTGAATGCATATAGAGTTAGATTAAAGGAGTTTAGAAAAACTTATAATATTTTTGCAATTTTAACTATTGTAATGCTTTTTATAAATGTATTTCTGACTTTTATAAATAAGCCTTTGTACTATTTTTTACCTGAGCCAAAAAAACATTTCGTTTATCAGTATCATTTTATAAAAGAAGTAGCATCTGAATTAAAAGTAAAAAATATAAATAATATTTTGACAGATGATAAAGAGTTAGCACTAAGACTCAGATTTTATGAAATAGAAGAAGGTGAGAATTACTTTCTATCTACAAAAGAGTTTTATAATTATGATGAAAAGATAGTTATAAATTATTCAGGAAAAGATCTATTTTTTGTATACATTAAAAAACTTAAATGAGAAAAGCATCTGTTTTATTTGAATTTATATTAATGATAGTAATTGTTTCAACTATATATACAATGTTTTATCATAAAACAAACAAAAATAAATTCCAACAATTAGAAAGTAAAATAACTTAGTATTTAAAATAGAATACATGTCAAAATTATAATATTAGAACTATAGATATAAGTTGTAATAGTACAGATTCTTTAGGACGGATATCTTTTGGTAATGATGGAAGAGTTTATTCGAAATTTTAAAATTATGCTAATGAACGATATAACTATGAGATAAAAAACATTTAAAATCAGATTTATTGCACATAATAATGAATTTTTTGAAATTAAAATAAGTCCTAAAACTGGATTTATTGAATAAACCCAAATTTTTCAATAGAGAAATGATAATCTAAAACAAACTGGCATATAAT
>CAYLKG010000026.1:0-23446 GCA_964384195.1 uncultured Aliarcobacter sp.
AGTGACAAATGCCTTAATTAAGGTATTTATAGTGTTCTTCAGGAGTGACTAAATAGATAAACACTTGTTGACTTGCCTCTTCAACTAAAGATATTTTATCCTCTATTAATTGTTTTGAACAAGAAATACTACTTCCCGCACACTCTTTTGCTAAAATATTTGCTTCGTGGTGAACGATATGATGATATTTATCTAAACCTTTGTAAGACGGAACAAAACTAAACTCTTGTTTACCTAATCCAACATTATACCATTGACCAAGTCTACAACTTGTGTGATCAACTGGTTTGAAGTTATGAGTTCCTCCAAAGATTAATTGATATAAATTATTTTTATAAATAACATGGTCTAGTTTTGCTAGGTTTATAAAGATTTTACTAGAAATACTTTCAACTTCATAAACTGCTCTATTTGAATTTCTTTGGAAATTATTCATAAGCTTGCTAAGACCTTCAATTCTTACTTTTGTCTCATTTACTACATTTGTAACTGAATCTGAACTATCTTTAATTTTTTCAGTCTCCTTTTGAATAGTTGTAACTACATCTTTTATTTGTTTTGCAGCATCTGCACTTCTGCTTGCAAGATTTCTTACCTCTTGTGCAACAACAGCAAATCCTTTTCCTGCTTCTCCTGCAGTTGCTGCTTCAACTGCTGCATTTAAAGATAGAATATTCGTTTGAAATGCTATTTCTTGAATAATATTAATAACTTGAGCAATATCTTTACTTTTAGAAACCAAAGACTCAACAATAATGTTTTCATTTTCAATTTCTTTGTACAAGTTATCAGTATCTACAACAATTTCATTTATTAAATCCAAACCACTTGTAGAACCACTTGCTGTCTCTTTTGACTCTTTTTGTATCTCTTGAAGTTCTTCTAAAAGACTTAAATAAGTATTTTGTGTGTCACTTAGAGATTTTGTCATGTTGGTATTATGTCTTGAAAGTAATCCACCCTATTTATTATCATGTATTGAAGTTTTTCTTAAACTTACAATTTTATAATTTTCAAAAGTTTTAACCTCTAAATTTGATTCACATTCATCTAGGATTACCCTATTTTGTTGATTTAAAACAGCATCTATTATGATTGTAAAATCTTTTATGTGAGATTTTGATAGAGAGTTTGCAAAAAATAGTTTATTGTTTTCATCAAAAACAGCTAAACCTTCTTCTTGAGAAAAGCTTGCAATTTCTTTAAAAATTTCACAAGACTTTTGGCTTTTTTTAGAAACTTCTTCAAGCTCAATTGAATGTTTTCTTGAAAGATCCACTAATTCCTTATCTTTTTGCTCTAGTTGGTTCTTGAGTTTCTTAAGTTCATCTTAAATCAGTACAATCTTATTTTCAAGCTCTTTTTTTCCAAAAAACATAAATAGCTCCATTTTTACTTAAAATTGCGACATATTAACTAAAAATGACTTGTTATTTATTTAAGGATTTTGCACATAAAAAGGCTTGTGAAAAGACTATTTGAAAATTAAATCCTCCTAATTCTCCTGTTAAATCTAAACACTCACCAACAAAATATAAATCCTTCTGTTTTAAACTTTCAAATGAGCTATGATTTATCTCTTGCGTACTAATTCCACCTTTTGTAACTTCTGCTTTTGTAAAGCCAAAATTTCCTGCTGGACTAAATTCATAATTTTTTAAAAGTTTTAGTTTCTCAATATCTTCATTAAAAAGTTTTGCACAAGATTTATCCTCAAGATTTATTGATTTTAAAAACTCTAGTATAAATCTTTTTGGAAGATTTAAAGCTGTTGAAATATTTTTATTTCCAACTAGAAGCTTTTCTATATTTTCATTTGGAAGAAAATCTATTTTTATTTTTCCTTTAGTCCAATATAAAGATGCACTTAAAACTGCTGGTCCACTAAATCCTTTATGAGCAAAAAGCAGACCTCCTTCTATTTTTTTGTTTTCAACAAAAATATTCACACTCAACGAAAGACCTGAAAGCTCTTTAAACCAAAACTGTTCTTTTTGTACTGTAAATCCCACAAGTGCGGGTTCAAGTCTTGAAATAGTATGTCCAAATTTTTTTGCGATATCAAAAGCAATACCTGAAGCTCCCAAAGTTGTATAAGACAAGCCTCCACTTGCAACTACTACTTTTTTAGCCTCTATATTTCCTTTATTTGTCAAGATTGTAAAAAAATCTTTGTGAGAAATATCTAAAACTTTTGTATCTAAAAACTTTTTTATATGAGTTGTAAGAAGAGAAAACATATCTATTACATCTTGTGAAGAGTTACAAAAATATGTTCCTTTTACAATTTTTGGATTTATTTTGGGAAAAAGATTATTTTTTTTTAAAAACTTCAATAAATCATCTTTTGAAAAATTATCCAAAATATATTTCACAAAATCCCTATCACCCAAATAATTACTACTTTTTACAAACTCGTTTGTTATATTGCACTTTGCTCCACCAGAAACTTTTATCTTTTGTCCTATTTTGCTATTTGATTCAATTAGGCAAATATTTTTGTACTTTTTTCTATCTAAATTTGATGCCAACATCAATCCGGATGCACCTGCACCAATTATTGCTATATCAAAGATTTTTTATCCTTTTTTATAGTAAAAATATTTTTACTATCTTCATATTTGTAGAACAAATTATATCCATTTGCTTTTAAAATATTAAAAGCTATGTATAGTCCCAATCCAAAAGATTCTTGTGAAGATTTACTATAAAAAGGTTCAAGATAATTTTCAAAATTTCCTTCAAGTTTTTTTCCACTATTTATAAACAAAACCTCATCATTGTTAGTTTTTATAGTAACTTTTTTATCTTCTGAATATTTTATTGCGTTGTCAATCAGGTTTTTTATTGCAATACTAAAAAGTTTGAAATTTACATTTAATTTTATATTTTGATATTCACAAATAACACAACTATCATCAAGCATTAAGATATCTTTAGCATTATCAAGTAAATCTTCCAAAAAATAGGTCTTTTTTTCTAAAGTTTTATTTTGAGAAATCAACTCTTCGATTGTTGCAAATTCATTTATTAAAGCTTCTAATTTATTAAAAACCATTTTTAATTTTTCATTATTTTCTTCATTTTTCTCAAGTTGTAAAAGAAATTTACCCTTTGTAATTGGTGTTTTAAGTTCGTGCATAATATTTCTAATGAAAATATTTCTTGACTCTTTTATATTTTTCAGTTTTTGTGCACTTTTTTGAAATTCATAAGCCAAAAGAGCAACTTCATCTTTTCCATTTGTAATTGAAAAATCAAAATCAAATTTTTCATCACCTAAATTTATAGCCTTATTTTTTAACTCTTTTAAAGGAAGTAATTTTTTAAGAGTTTTAATATATAAAAATGTAATTACAATCAAAAGAGTCACAAAAACAAAAATTATATAAATCGTATTTGTAAAATTTTGACTTTCCAAATCTTTTATCAAAATTCGTTTATCAAACTTATCAAAAAGTAGAAAATTTTTTCCATCTATTTCATATATTTTAAAAGTTTTTTCATGTCTTACTATTTCAAAAATTAAATTTTTTTTAACACTTAAAATAGAATCAATTTGTTCTTTTGAAGCATAAACTTCATAATTCATCTCCGATAAACTTTTATTAAAGTTTTCATCAAAATGTAATTTCTTACCATTTATCATTTGAACTATTGGTCTGTATCTATCAAAAAGTTGTTTGCTTTTTGTAGAATTTTCATGACTGTATAAAAATATAAAAGATATTAAAAGTAGGACAAATGTTATTAAGAAATTTAAAGTTGTAGAAAAAATTATTGTATTTTTATTCATTGTATAAACTTGTATCCCATTCCTCTAATTGTTTGAAGATATTGAGGTTCTCTTGGATTTTTCTCTATTTTATTTCTAATTCTATTTATAATAACTGCTAAAGAACCCAAACTTTCATAATCTTGATTTAAAATATCAGAGTTCTCAAAGATATCTTCTCTACTTATTACAAAACTTTCTCTTTTTATAAAAAGGCTCAAAATTTCAAATTCAGCAGCTGTTAATTTTAAAGAAATTCCATCTTTTGTAATATCTTTTTTATTTTCATCTAAAACAAAAATCTTTTTAACGTTCGGTTCATCTTTTTCAATTGATTTATTAAATCTTCGCAAAATTGTTCTAATTCTAACTTCAAGTTCTCTTGGATCATAAGGTTTTGGTAAATAATCATCAGCTCCTAATTTCAAAGCTGTTACTTTATCTGTAATATCACTTCTTGCACTTGAAATAATTATTGGCATATCAAATTTTTCTACAATCTCTTTGCAAACATCTAATCCATCCATTCCAGGAAGGGTCAAATCCAAAATTATTAAATCAAATTTGTGTAGTTTTAAACTAGAAAGAGCCAAAAATGGCTCTTCAAAATTTGTAACTTCAATATTAAACTGTTTTAAATATAAAGATAAAACTTCAGCGAGTTCTAAATCATCTTCAATCATTGCAATTTTTATCAAACTTACTCCTTTTTTTCTAATTTATTAATTTCAGTCTTCAAATCTTTGTTTCATTTTCTCTTTTCTCAAATCAAGTAGGGTTCTTAATTGCTCTTTTTGTTTTGCATCTAAGATTTTATAAACCTTATCAACTACATCAGCATGTAACTCTTGGCTTTTTTCTCTTTTATCTTTCATAATTTTTACAAATTTATCTTTGTCAAAACTATCTTTTGTAAATGCATCACAAGGAAACTCTTGATTTTTTCTACTTTCACTTACTATTTGATCAATTTTTGTTTTTTGTTCAGGAGTTAAATTTAACTGATAAAACATTCCTAAAATACCATGTTGTTGTTTTGACATTTTTTTACCATCTTTTTGATTCATTGGACAGTTTTGAGGATCTTTTCTGAAATCACAATTTGGTCCTTGTTGTGCATATAATCCACTTACTAATATTGAAGCTAATGCTAAACTTGATACAATTTTTTTCATCTTTCATCCTTTATTTTGATATACTGAAATTATTACATTAATAATTTAACAATACTTAAATTCTATCTTAATACAATCTTAACAGTTAAATAGAATCATAATATCAATTTAGATAAAATAAACATATATTAAATAATTAATGAGAAAGAATTGGAATTATCTAAATTTATTGCAAGATTCATTTTTGTCACTTCATTTTCTTCTGTTTTGTTAGGGCTAATAGTATCTATATTTTTCCAATACAATGAATTTAAAAGTGGATTAAACCATTTTAAAAAAGAGTTTACTGAACAGAAAAAAAGAGAAGTTAAAAATGAAGTATTAATGCTTCATGGTTTGGTAAAATATAAAGATCAATTGCTAAAAGAAACAATAAAAGAGAAACTAAAAGCTAGAGTAAATAAGGCATATTCTATAGCAATGTCTATTTATGAAAACAATAAAAATACAAAGACAGAAGATGAAATAAAACATCTAATTGCCGAAACTCTTAAGAATTTTACATTTGAAGATGATAGCAACTATTTTTTTATAAACAGCAACAAAGGTCAGGCAATTTTGTTCAATAAAGAAATAAAACTTGATAAATATGTTGACGTCTGGAATTTAAAAGATGCTGAAAAGAAACTAATAATAAAAGAACAAGCAAAAATTGCGTTAGAGAAAAATGAAGGGTATGCAATAAATAGCTTTATAAAACCTGATAGTAAGGATAATTCTGAATATTCTAAGCTCTCTTACATAAAGCTCTTTGAACCATATGATTGGCATATTGGAATGGGAGAATATTTAGATTTATTAATAGAAAAAAATAAACAAGAATTGTTAAATTGGATAAGCTCCTCAAAATATGAAAATAGTAGTTATACTTTTGTTAATTCAGTAAATGGATTTAGTTTGATTTTTGAAGGAGCCAAAATTGAAAATCCAAGCCCTCATCCTTTTCCTGAAATATTTAAAAAACAGTTAGAAGCTTCAAATAATACAAATGGTGGCTTTTTTGAATATGAATTTAAAAAACCAAATAGTCCTGAAAAGTTTGGAAAGATTTCATTTGTAAAACAATTTGATGAGTATGGTTGGATTATTGGATCTGGGGTTTATTTAGATGAAATAAATAATGAATTAATGAAAAAAGAGGATATCTTCAAAAAAAACATAAAAAATCAATTAACTTCAATCCTCATAATATTTATTCTTATTTTGCTTCTTATTTATTATCTATCTATAAAAATGTCGGATTTTATAAATAACAATATAAATAATCTAATTAAAGCTTTCAAAAAAGCTTCTTTATATAATGAAAAAATAGATACTGATAAACTAACTTATAAAGAATTTATAGTTTTAGCAAATAATTTAAATAAAACTCTTGAAAATAAAAATATTATTGAAAAAGAGTTACAAGATTATGTAAATATAGTTAATCAAAATGTGATTATTTCAACTACAAATAAGGAAGGAATAATTATAGATGTTAGTGAAGCATTTTGTGAAATATCAGGATACAAAAGAGATGAGCTAATAGGAAAATCACATAAAATAGTAAGACACCCTCTGACACCTGATATTTTTTACAAAAATATGTGGAATACTCTGTTAAAAGAAAAAGAGTGGAAAGGTGAGATTAAAAATATCACTAAAAATGGTTATACTTACTGGGTTTATGCCATAATTACTCCTATCATAAAAAATGGAGAAATAAAAGGCTTTACAGCAATTAGAACAAACATAAGTGATAAAAAATATATTGAAAAGCTTTCTGTAACTGATGAACTAACAAAATTGTACAACAGAAGATATTTTAATACAAAAATAGAAGAAGAGATAAATAGAGCAAAAAGAGGAAACAAATATCTTTGTTTAATAATTTTAGATATTGATTACTTCAAGCAATACAATGATACCTATGGACATCAAAAAGGTGATTTTGTATTAAAAGAAGTTGCAAATATTCTAAAAAGCAAGACAAATAGAGCTAGTGATTTTGCCTTTAGAGTTGGAGGGGAAGAGTTTGCAATAATTACAACTTTAGAAAAAGATAAAGTTGCAGAATTTGCAAAAGCAATAAAAGATGATATTTTTAATCTAAAAATTGAGCATTCTACTAGCTTGGTTTCAAAATATGTAACTAGTTCTATTGGTATAAGTTGTAGGTTGGCAAAAGATATTAAAAATAGTGATGAAATTTATAAAGAAGCTGATGATAATCTTTATGAAGCAAAAAATCTTGGTAGAAATTCTATATTTATGAATGAAAAATGAATTTAAAAATAGCCACATTTAATCTTTTTCAGTTTTGCTCACCCTCTTTTTCATTTTATACAAAAAAAGAGAAGTTTTTACCAGAAGATTGGGAAGAAAAAAAAAGTTGGATAAAAGAGCAAATATTAAAAATGAATTGTGATATTATTGGTTTTCAAGAGGTTTTTTCTCAAGATGAATTAAAAGCTTTAACCTTTGATTGTGGATATAAAGAGTTTATTGTAGTTGATGAACCAAAATTAGATGAAAAAAATCAAGTTTTTAAAACTACAACTGTTGCACTTGCAAGCAAATTTCTTATAAAAAAAGTGGAAAAAGTACTGAGACATGAAAATTTTACTTTTGCTAGAGAACCTATCAAAGCTATAATCTGTTTAAAAAATGATCTTGATATTACAATTTATGTAGCTCACTTAAAATCAAATAGATTAAATGAATTTGAATATAAATTTACACAAAATTCTACTTTTGAGCAAAAATTAGAAAAATTTCAAGTTGCACAAAAAAATAACTACTCACTGTCTTTAAAACAAAGAATTGATGAAGCAAAAACCCTACATTTTGATATAAAAAAACAAAAAAATCCTTCAATTTTACTTTGTGATTTAAATGATAGAGAATTTTCTGTAACTATTGAAGCTTTAACAAATAAAAGATTTTATATAAAAGATTTAAAAAAAGATGATTTTATACTTTTTGATAGTTATTATTTAGCTCCAAAAAATATCTACAATCCTCATCCCGAATTTAAAGGTTTTACCAGAACACCAACAAGCTATTTTGTAGGAAAAGGAAATACTTTAGATTTTATTTTTGTTTCAAAAGAGCTAAAAAACAGTATCAAAAATCATAAAGTTATTGATGAACATCTTCAAAAAAATCAAAATGGAAGCCTAAAACAAAGCGACCATGCACAAGTTGTTTGTGAAATAGATTTTTAATATCTTCTTTTATATATCAAATCTATACTTTGGGTTTTCTCCTCAAATCCTAATTCTACATTCCACAATTTTGTAAACTCTCTCATAAAAACCAACTGCCCACCTTGAGCTTTATTTTTTAATACAACTTTATTTTTTTCACTAATTTTTTTACAAACATGTGTTTCTATATATTGATTTGTAGGGTCATATTGGAAATATATAGAATCAACTCCAAGTTCTTTTGCATAATCTTTAGAAAGTTCATTTAATAAAAACAGTGAAGCTTGAGATTGTTTGCTTTGATTACCTTTTGAGCTAGTTGAAAAACTAGTTCCAAAAATCAAATAAGATAAAATATCTTTTTGATTCATTACTGGGTTTGAATTTAGATTAAGTCTTGGATTATTCAAGCTTCCACCAATAATAATAAAAATATCAATCTCCTCTACTTTTGTAGAAGCTTTTATATCCAATATAGGGTCTATTGGCTCAAGTCCATTGAAATATACACTTGAATCTTCTATATTATATGTTTTTCCAAGCTCTAATAAACTCCCTTTTACATTGTGAACAGAGCCATAAATTTTGAGAGATTTCTCAAAATCTTTTTTTAAATTTAGAACTGTAGAAGCTTTTAAATCAATATTTTTTACACTATATTTTATATCATCAGCAAAGACTAAAAGTTCCAAAGCAATATTTTCTAGAAAAAAATCTTTTTCTATAAGTTTTGGATTTTTAGAAACAATAATAATATCTTTGTCTTTACTAATATTCATAGCAGGTATATTGTAAAGTGCTTTTAAATTTTTGGCTTTTATATCACCTTGGATTAAAATCTTATTTTCTTTGCTTATATCAACAATCAAATTTGAATTTAAAATAGCATTTCCATAAGAACCATGACCTAAAAATAGCTCTTTTGTAGTTATACTCAAAATAATATTTTTATCTTTTTTTGAAGTATTTAAAATAATGTTATCAAAAGAAAAGTATCCATCAAAATTGTTTGTGTTAAATGTAGCTGGACTTAAAAGAGTAAATTTTTTTTGTAAATCTATATCATAAACTTTTCCTACAACAAAGTTTAACCTTTCAAAAATCAAATTTTCACTTTTTAAATTTCCCTTTATACTAATATTTTCTACGCTCTCATTTTCGTATGAGATTTTTGGGCTATTTAACTCAAAAAGGATATCATTCGAAGAATTTGTAAATATTTGTAAATCTAAATTAACTAAACCAGATAAATTTAAAGTTGGAATTTCTAATATTTTGTTTAACTCTTTTCCTAAATTTTTAAGTTCATTTATATTGCTTTTTACTTTTATTAAATCACTTACTTTTTGAATATCTAAATCAAAAGAGTTATTATTTATTCTAACTTCAAAATTATCTTTTTGTGTTTTAAAATCTGCATTTAAAACAAATGAATTATTTAAAGTCAAATTTGCGTTTACAAAAAGGTTTTCTTGATATTCACCCTTTAAATTCCCTTTTAAACTTGATATTTTTAGGCTTTTATTAAACTTATAAAAGTTATTTGGATTTAAATCATTAATATTTAAATCAAAAATAAATCTTTTTAAATTATCTGATTTAATTGCTAAATTTGCTATTTTTGAACTCAAATCTACACTTAAAGAGCTTTTTTTGTAAAGGCTATTTACACTTAAATCTCCAATTGGTTTTAGATTGTAATTTTCATAATTTAAGTTTTGGATTAAAGATTTTGCACTTATTGTTAAATCATCTATTTTGTCAAGATTTAGTTTTAAGTCAATTTTTGATTTTTTATTTGCGAAATTTGTTTTTAGATTAAAATCTGCCAAAATATCTATGTTTTTATCTTTTATTTTTGCTAATCCATCAAGTGTTGAAGAGTCTATTTTTATAGCTGTTTTATCTATGTTTATCTGATTTTCTTCAAGATTTGAGCTAAATTTTATCTCTTTTAAGTTTCCAGTTAAATTTGATTTTATCTGTAAATCTTTTTGAATAGCTGTATAAATATCTTTTCTTATTGTTGTTAGTAAATTTATACCAAAATTAAGAGTGTTAATATCATTATTTTGCATTAAAGCTTTTACTTTTATATCTGAAACTATTTTGTCATATTTAAATTTAGAATCTAAAGTAGAAATTTGAAGATTTGATTTTTCAATATCATAATCGCCGACTAATAAAAGATTTTCAAAATCTATTTTTTGTTTATCTTTATTTATTGTTATAAAATCGTTTTGTAGTTTAAAATCAACCTTTTTTAAATCTCCATTTGCATTTAAGATAAAGTTTTTTGACTCTTTTTCTATATAGTTTTTTAGCTCGATTTTTGAATCAACTCTATATTTATTTTCATCTAAATTAATATTTGCTTCAAGGTTTGCGATATTTGATTTTACAGTTGCAAAAATTTGTGCACTTAATAAATCTTTTAAATTTGAACTTATATCTTTTGATTTTAGAATTAACTCATTTATTTTTTGCTCTTCATAAACAAAATTTTCCAAATTTAATTCAAAATTTTTCACAAATAAAGTGAAGGGTATTTCAAAATTTTCACTATTTTGTTCTTTATTTTCTGTGTTATTTTCTTTTAAAAATTCAAGAAATTTATTCTCAAAACTTATTTTTTCGACTTTTAAATCATAAATATAAATCTGTTTTAAAAGTAGTGATAAAAGGCTAGGTTTTATATATATACTTTGAGCTTTTACCATCTCATCATAGTTTAAATCACTTATTTTTATACCTGTATATAAAGTTCCTTCTACTTTACTATATTTTATAGGAAACTCTTGGCTTAAATACTCAAAAGCTTTTGAAGTTAAAAGTGTAGAGTTGATTAATGTTAGAAAAGAAATTACAAAGAGTGTGATTAATATAAAAAATAGAATCTTTAAAGTTTTCAAAATACTTGCCCTATTCCTATGTGAAATACAAATCCACCTTCATCAACAGGAAAACCCAAATCAACTCTAAGTGGGCCAATAGGTGTATAATACCTAGCTCCTAAACCATAAGAGTTATAAAATTTATCATCGAATCTATTTGGCTCAAGACTTAGCATAGTTGAATCAAAAAATGTTACAAATCCTAAATCTTTTCTAATCGCATATTCAAATTCTATACTATTATCAATCATTGATAATCCTCCATAAGGATTATCATCTGAGTCTTTTTTTCCTACTTGCTGATATGAATACCCTCTATTACTGTAATCTCCACCTGCAAAGAAGTGTTTAAAAATTGGTAAATCTTTATCAAGTGTTCCTATTGATGTTTTTATAGAACTTGTAAATTTATCAAAAGTTTTTAGATATCTTATTTGAGTTAAAGTTTTTATATAATCAATCTCACTAGCAATTGTTTTTGTTCCATTTTCTAAATAAAAAGATAAATAGTACCCATTTTTAGGATTTAAAATATCATCTCTTTCATCTAAAATAGTTTCATAAAATAGTGAGTTTAAAAGATAACTTCCACTTTGATACTCTTTTAATTCTGATTGTATTGTTGAATGTTGAGCTAAAAATCCAACGGTGTGAGTAAGTCCAAAAAAATCTTTTGAAAAAGACAATTTTTCTTCAACTTTTTTTTGAGAATAACTTGAGTAATCCATATCTTCATAAGAAATATCATTGTTTAATGAGATATCATCATTTATAAAATATGGATTATACAAATTATTATAAACCTCAAATCCATCACTATTTACTTTTGTTCCTATTGTAAAACTTTTTAAGTTTCCTAAAAAATTATCATTTTTATATTGGGCTTTGAATCTAGCTTTTGTATCTGTGTCATAACCAATTCCATAAGTTGTTTCTCTATAATTTCCTTGTACTAATTTAACATTTACAGGAATAATATCATTTTGAGTATCTAAATTTGGCTCTATTGCTATATATTTATAAATACCAAAATTATATAAATTTTCATAAGTTTTATCTATAAGATTTGAATTATAAGTTTGACCTTTTTTAATTTGAATATTTTTTTCAAGAAAAGCTGTTTCGATTTTTGCATCATTTTGTATGCTTACTTCTCCAAAATATTGAAGATTGTTTTTTGTAATTTGATATTCAATATCTACCTTATACTCGTCTAAATCAACATAAGCTTTTGCATCAAGAATACCTTTTGCATAACCTTTTTCACCCAAATATTTGTATATATTTTTTTTTGAATTTGTAAAATTTGAGGCTTTAAAACCATCATTTACTTTTAAATCTATAATATTTTTATATTCATCTTCAATTTTAATAGAAGATATTTTTATCTGCTCATCTTTTTTTATGTTAAAAATTGTTTTATCTTCAACTATTTCATAAGAAATTAAAGCTCTATAAAAACCAAAACTATCAAAATAATCTTTTAATAAATCGCTGCATATTTTTATATCATTTTGAGTAAATGTTGGTTTTTCTTTCCAAAATTTATAAATGGTAGGATAAGAGATATCACAAACTTTTTCAAGATTTGATTTAGAAAAGTCTCCTAAGACCAAATCAATATCCCCAGAGAAATCAATAGTTTTAATCTCTTTTCCAAAACAACTTAAAGTTAAAATTGTAATGATTAAAAATATTTTAAACAAATTTTCTCTTTACCTTGAAATATATTTTTCTAAAACTACAAACTTCAACTCTTCATTTGTTTTTATATTCCAAAGTTCAGATTTTGGAAACTCCAAAAATGAGTTGGTAACTTTGTATCCTCTTCTTTTGTAAAACTCTATTAAATCAGTTCTTATAGAAATTACCTGCATTTTAAATTTATTCGCTTTATTGTAAATATTTGAAGAGTTATTTTCGGCGTATTCTAAAAGCTTTTTCCCAATTCCACTTGATTGAAAATCAGGTTGAACTGCAAAAAGTCCAATATAAATATCATCGTTTTTTAGTTTTGCTTGAATATTTCCTATAATTTTATCTTGAAATTTAGCAAGATAAATTTTAGAATTTTCCTCTTTTAAAAGCTTTTCAAAAGACTCATTTTCTACTCTTTTTCCACCTAATAAATGTGCTTCTGTTGTCCAAGATTTAGATTTTTTCTCACTTCTATATACTTGATTTATTATTTCAACCACAACTTGGATATCATCTTTTTGGCACACAACAAATTTTAAATCTTGCATATGTTCCCTTATTTCCTCAAGTACTCCAAAGTAGTGCTTATAATATCGTCATCATCCCTACTTCTTGCTTTTATTGTATTTTTTAAACCTTCAGAGTTTACAAAAGTTATATTTGTCTCATAAGAGCTTATTTGATTTATATCTTTTTGAATAGCTAAAATTTTTATTAAAATAAGATCCAAAAACTGTTTTGTAGGAACATCAAGTTTTCCAAATCTATCTTCCATCTCTTCTTCAATACCGTAAAGCTCTTCTTTACTTGTTGCTCGACTTAGTCTTCTATAAAGTTCAAGTCTTATTCTATCTTCACTAATATAATCTTCACTAATATATGCTGAAATAGCTAGTTTTATATCTATATTTTGCTCTTTTGTTTTTGATTCGCCACTTAAAATAGCCAATGTATCTTCAAGCATTTTTAAATACAATCCATAACCAATTTGCTTAATATGTCCGCTTTGCTCAGCCCCAATAATATTTCCACCGCCTCTTATTTCTAAATCTTGGTGAGCTAATGCTGTTCCACTTCCTAAATATGAGTTTGACTCTAATGCAACCAATCTTTTTATAGCTTCAGGTGTAATTTTGCTCTTATCATCAACTACATAATAACAAAACCCTTCTTTGTTGCTTCTTCCAACCCTTCCCCTAAGTTGGTGTAAATCAGCAATTCCAAATCTATCTGCACCATCAATTATGATTGAATTTGCATTTGGAAGATGAATTCCTGATTCAACAATAGAAGTTGCAAGAAGAATATCAAACTCTTTATTTTCAAAGTTTTCTATAATCTTTTCGGCATCTGCTGGTTTTATTTGAGAGTGAATAACATCTATTTTTATATTAGGAACAATTTGTAATAAATCTTCTTTCTTGGCTTCAATTGAAGCGATGTTGTTGTGAACATAAAAGAGTTGCCCACCTCTTCTTTTTTCTCTTAAAATAATTTCTTTAATTAGTGCTTCACTATACTCTTTTACAAAAGTTCGCACACCTAATCTTTCACTAGGAGGTGTAAGAAGTGAGCTCATACCTTTTAGTTTTGAAAGAGCTAAATTTAATGTTCTTGGAATTGGAGTTGCACTCATTGAGAAAATATGTACATCTTCTCTTAAACCTTTTAATTTCTCTTTTTGTTTTACCCCAAACTTATGCTCTTCATCGATTATTACTAAAGCTAAATTATCTGTTTTAACCTCAAGAAGTGAATGCGTTCCAATTACAAGCTTTATTGAACCATCTTCTAAACCTTTTTTTATACTACTTTTCTCTTTTGCGCTAGTTTTACCATCGAGTTTAAAAACTTCTATTCCAAATTCATCAAATCTTTTCGAAATTGAGTGATAATGCTGAGAAGCAAGTAAAGTAGTAGGGCATACAAAAATAGCTTGATATCCACTATTTACAACAGCCAATAATGCATTCATGGCAACTTCAGTTTTTCCAAAACCAACATCTCCACTTAAAAGTCTATCCATAACTTTTCCACTACTTAAATCAGAGAAAATCTCATTTATACTTCTTTTTTGATCTTTTGTATAAGCAAATCCTGCTTTATCTTGGAATTTTTTTATTAAATGCTCATCAATAAAAATTTTTATTCCATTTACAAGCTCTCTTGCAGCTGCTAGTTTTATAATATCATTTGCAATTTCAAATAATCTATCTTTTACTTTCTCTTTTAGTTTTGCAAAACTTCCACGACCAAGTTTATCAACAATTGCATAGCTCTCACCATCAGCTACGTATCTATCAATAGTATCAATATTTTCAACAGGTATTAAAAGTCTATCTTCACCTTGATAATGAATTACCACAAAATCTCTTTTAGCTCCCATTATTGAAACGGGTTCAATTCCTTTATATATACCAATTCCATGCTTTTCGTGTACTACAAAATCATTGAGTACCAACTCATCAACAACAAGTTTTACTCTTTTTTTCTTTCTTTTTTTAACCTCTTTGTTTAAAGAGATTATTACCTCTGTTGGCCCTAAAAGATTTATAATTTCATCACTAAAATGGTACTTTATGTCTTTATCATCGAGTGGAATATCAAGAGCTTTTATTCTAGCTTCACTTGTTGTTATTAAAGTTATTTTTTTTTCTTTATGAAAACGAATAAACTCTTTTATGTTTGAAGGACTTATCTCTTTATAATCTTTACTTGAATAAATTTGTGGAATTGTTAAAAACTTATCTTTGTTTAATCTTTTCTCTTCAAAAATATAAGCTTCATCAAGCTCACCTAAAGCCTCTTGAGTTATAAATGAATCCATATTTTGAGGTAAATAGTGTGCAAGATTATCTAGATACCAAAATCCCAAAGAGTGAATATCTTTTACAAAAGCATCGCTAGAAGATAGCTCTATTTTTTCACTTAATTCTTCAAAACTATCTTCACTCAAAGCCAAAAATGCAGGAATTATTTTAAAACTATCAAGCTCCTCTTTTTGTGATTTTTGATCTTCAATATCAAACTTTCTAATACTCTCAACTTCATCATCAAATAAACTTACTCTATATCCAAAATCACTTCCCAAAGGTGCTATATCAAAAATATCACCTCTTATTGAAACCTCTCCCGCACTAGTTACAATATCTACAAAATAGTATCCCCAACTATAAAGCTTTTGTTTAAAACTATTTAAATCTAGTTTATCTGCAAAATTTATTGCAAGTTCATCGAAACACTCTTTTTTTGGAAGAGGAAAAGATACGGTTCTAATTGGTGAAATAAGGATTTTATCCTCTTTTTTATATGTGTAAAAATCTTGTAAAGCTTTTGTAATATCTTGAATTTCATCACTAAAAGAGAGCAAATCATCTTTAAAATTTGCTCTAAAATCAGCTAAAACAAATGGCTTAAATCCCAAAAAAGAGACAATGTGAGAAGCAATTTGCGCTTGTGAATCATCATTTACTATTAATAACTGGCACTTTTTTAAACTTTTTTCATCTTTTAAATTTTTTAAAAATTCGTATATATTTTTCACTATTATTTAACTTCACTTAACTCAAAATCATTTGTTTTTTTATCATAAAAATAAGGTGGATATGGAGTTTCATTTAGTAAAAAAACTAATTTTGCACTTTCAAACCCAGCTTTTTCCAAAGCCTCTTTAAAAATTTGTAAAATAAAAGTTTTTGTAGTCAAAAGAGTAGTTGTTGATGTTGAAGTATACACATGCTTTTCACCTTCAACTGCTTTAAAACTCTTTCTTTTTACAAGCTTTTCAAAACTTTCAACATCTTGTAATCCTTCTACTTCAAGTAAAACTAAAACATCTATTGCATCCATTTATAAACCTTTTAAAAAATTGCTCAGATTTTATCATATAAAAGTTTTATGCTCAATTACCAACCTCAAGCCGTAAAGCCTCTTTCTTTAGATATGGGATTATGTCAATAGTAAAAATGTCCTATTTGTTGTATAATAAAAATTATTTATAAGGAATTTTAATGAATTATGAATTATTAAGTCGTCTTGCGATTGAAGATGCTGAAAAATCAAAAAATGAGTCATTTATTCTAAGAAAAAGAAATGAAATCTTACACAATGAAATCGATACTCTAAAAGCTAGGTTATATATTCATAAGTTGATTATACGAGAAGATTTGAAGATGAAAAAGAAAACCTTTTAAAAGAAATAGAAGAGTTAAAAAATTCAAAAGACAAAGAGATAAAAGAAGAGAAAGTTTTCACGTATTACACTTAAAAACATCTCTTCTTAAATCTATATTTATTGAATTATTGCACTTAGAAGTCCAATAATTCCACCAAATACTACAATCATATATTTTTCAATACCTGTAAATACTCGACAAAGAGCCTTATTTCAAGGCTATTCGGAGTATTTAATATCTTAATGATTTTTCAGATTTTTCTACTTTTTTTCAACTTTACTACAAAATGTAGTAAAAATTTGTAGTAAAAAATATTGCTATTATGCTAATATATTAAAGATAAAATTGTAGCATTTCTTATGTAGGAAAAAGGTAAAACAATGGGCTTTAGAAAAGTAAGTGGAAAAAAATATAATAGCATTTATGAATACTATAAAGATTCAGACCATGATAAAAAAACTATTGCTTATTATATAATGTATCGTGACCTTGAAAATAAGCCTAAAAAAATCAAATGTGATGCTACAAATAAAGATGATGCATTAAAAATACTAAATGATATAAAAGCAAAACTTCTAAAAGATAGAAAAGAGATAAAAAGAGATTCATCTTTATTACATCAAAAAATCATGAATAATAATCTATCACTTGATGATGTTGCAAAACTCTATTTTCCTACAAAGACTGCAAAATCAACTGATATGATAGAATCATCTTATAATAGATTAGTAAGCCCTACTTTAGGTCAAATGAAAATAAAGAAAATCAAAACTGAAGATATAAAAGACCTTAGTAATATTTTGAAAAATACACTATCAAGACAAGGAACACCACTTAATCCAAGAACTATTAAAAAAGTTATTGGTTATCTTAGAGCACTTTTTAATTGGGCTATAAAACAAGCATATATAGATAAAAATCCTGTAATAGTTAAAGAGATTATCAAAGTTGATAGAAATGAACCAGGAAGAGTGCTATCAGATGAAGAACTAGAAAAACTTTGGAATTTAGATGAATTTGTGATTAGACCTAGATTATTTTTATTTTTAAAAGCCTGTTATCATACAGGAGCTAGACCATCTGGAGTTTTAACAATACAAGTAAAACATATAAATTTTTCAAAAGGTACTATTCATATTAGAGCAATGAAACAAGGTAAACCTTATGAAGCAAGAGTTGGAAAAGAGCTGTTAGATTTATTAAAAGATTGGATAAAAAAGCATGACTTAAAACATGATAATTTTATTTTTTACCCTGTTCAACTTTATAAAAGAGCAAAAACAGATAAAGAAAAGCAAGAAATTAAAAATACAGCTGTTAAATATGGAAGATATTCAGAATCACTAAGAATTATATTTGACAGACATTTTAACCAAAATATAGGAACTTATGATTTAGCATATAGAGTTACTGTTTATACTATGAGAAGAACTGCTGCAACAAAAGTTTATAAAAAATTTGGAATAGTTCACGCAAAAAGATTTCTAAATCATACAGAAATAGATACTACAATGAAGTATTTAAACATTGAAGATGATATGGAACTAATTGATTATGGGTTATAAATAGTTTATTTATATTACAGAACTACTGTTCAATCCCGCAATTGGAATCAATTTTTAGTTTAATTTTGAAAATATTTTTTCCATTCTTCTACTAGAAATTGATTATCTTCTATAATATCTACATAATCATTTTTATCTAATCCAAATTCTAAAGCTTTTTTCTCGATTTTTGAATTATAAGAAAAATCAAGAATCTCATCTTGAAGAAAAGCATTTTTCAATTCTCTTTGAAATAAATCAATTTCAAGTTTTAATCCATGTAAATGGTTTATATACTCACCAATTTCAATATCCCAATCTAATTTATGATTTAAAGAAGAGACTATATTTTTTTTAGAATATTTGATTCCAATAGCATCTTCAAATTTTTTATTTATATCTTCTATCAAAGTTGTAATATCTATTTTTTCTAAATCTCTTAATATAAAATACAAATCGAAGAGGTCTTTTATTGTATCAGGTCTATCACACAAAGCTTTTAGTTTGTATAGCAGAAGATTATATAAGTTTTCAGTTCTAAAAATATCACTATTTATAAATGAAAAATCTTTCAATCTACAACAAGTAAAATTTAAAAGTTCAATTTTTATAATTTCATCATTTTCTTTAAAGCTATAAAACATTCTATAGGCTTTTTCATCTTTTATCCATTTTATATTTTCAAGCTTTACTTCAGGAATTTGTGACATTAATTCTAATATATTATTTTTTATAGTATCTATCTCTTCTTTAGTTTTTAAGTTAGTAAAAAAGAAATCTAAATCTTCTGAGTGTCTGTAAGCTTGAGGTAGTACAAATCTTTGTAATCCTGTACCACCTGCTAAAAATAATTCATTTTCAAGAGGTTTTAATTGTTTTAGTATTTTATCTTGATTTTCAAATACATGATTCCAATTATTCCTATGCATAATTTAATTTACCTAAGATTTGTTTTTGTAAATTTAATGGTAGATTTTCTTCAATCTTTTTTAAAATCTTCTGATTTTTCTCTTTAATCCCTTTTAATATATCATCTGTTGTAAAGTTTGTTCCCCAAAATACAGATTTTAATCTGTTTTCTTCATTTTTTGTCAGTTTATGATTCTGGTTTATTATTGGTTGTATATTTCTTTTTAAAGTTTGTTCTGTTTCTTCATCAAGTTTTTTTCTATAAATCATATCTTTTAATATAACCATAGCATAAGCAGGAACATAACCTTTTTTCTTCCAACCAACAACAGTATCATAAGGAATTTTTGAATATTGGGCAAATTCTTTTTTCTTAAAATTGTTCTTTGTTAATAGGGTTTCAAATATTGTATTAGTAATTTCCATGTGAATTCCTTTGTTATTTGAAAGTTTAACATTTTTATATAAATATGTCAAAATGACAACTTTAGATAATTAATTATTATGTCCTAAAGTTTTATAAAATTTATGTAATACACAATCTATTTTTATATTGTCCTTGTAAAAAATCTATTTACAGTTCTGACACCTAAATTACTAAGTTTTGCAAGATTCTCTATACTCATATTAATTTGTTTTTTTCTATTTTTTGTATTAATTCTAATCTAGTCATGTAAAATCCTTTGTATCACTATGCCATAAGTGGTATAAATTTATTATTTAGAATTTATTTTTTCTGAAAGCTCTTTAATTTTAGTTTTTGACAGATTCTTTTCTATTTTATTTATAAATGTTTATTTAAAACCAAGTATATTTACTTGTTAATTTGCTATAATATTATATATAAAATATAGGAGTTAATAAAATGGTAAGTTATACTCAGAATGAACTATTATCAATCACTGATTTCACAAAATCAATTAGCAAAATTTTAGGAGATATAAAAGAACATACTATTGAAAAAGTTGGTGTATTAAAAAATAATAAACTAGAAGCAGTTGTAATTTCAACACAGGAATATGAAAGATTGAAAGAACTTGAAGAACTTATGAATAATATAGAACATAAAGAAATTTATGAAATAATTCAAAGTAGAATTAAAACTCCAAAATCTGATTATCTATCAATTGAAGATATGGCTAAAAAGTTTAATATAGATGCAACTTCTTTATAAAATGTATATTTTAAAATTACATCCTAAAATTGAAGATGATTTAAAAGAGTTAGATAGTGCTCTCCAAATACAAGTATTTAAGAAATTAAAACAAATTCAAAATTCGCCTGAAATTGGATTTCCTCTTGGAAATAAAAATAATATGAATCTTAGTGGATTTAGAAAAGTTTATGTGTCAAAAAAAAGAGTTAGAATTGTTTATGAAGTTCAAAATGATGTATTATCTATTTATATAATTGCAATTGGGAAAAGAGATGATATGGAAGTTTATAAAAAAGCTAATGAGAGATTGTAAAATTTCTTATTTTTAGTCAAACTTACATAATAAATTTAAATGAAATTTTTGATGAAAATTCAGAAAAATATTTTTAGAAAGATGAATCTATGTATGAATTAGAAATTAAAATATTAAAAATTGCATCAAAAGCTGTAAAAGATACACAAAAAGATAGCCTAAAAAGAGGTATTGCAAATGTTTATAGTAAAAATAAAAAGTTATATTTTCAACTTCCAGATGGAACAATAACACAAGAAAAACCTAAACAATATAGTTTTATTAAATAGATTTCAAAATCATGAATTTATATACAAGAATATAGTATTGAAAAAGTTAGAAGAAGAACATAAAAAAAAAGATAAAAATACTCACATTAAAAATATTGGTGAAAAATATTTTGAAACAATCAGAAAAAAAACATCATTATGGCAAGAATATACATATGATGGAAAACAAGAAGCGATTAAAACTGAAATTAAAAGTACAATGAAAGCATTAGATATTCCTATAAAGATTCAAATACCTTTAAAAGAAAATATAAGATATAAAAATATAGAAAATTTTGAAGATCATAATTTATCTAATAATTTGGCTTTAGAGATGATAATTAGGAATAAAGAGTTTCAAGAATACATGTACAATATTGCAATTATTGATTTTGAATTTGAGAATAAAAATCCAGAATTAAAGAATAACCATTATAAAAAACTTCAGCGTGAATTGATAGAAAAATTTGGATTTGATATAAAAGATGCACTTAGTTTGAAAGGACACCATCCTTATATAAATGAGCAGATAATTGATTATTTAGATGATGTAGCAAATGAAAACTTAATACTAAATCCTCCATATATTAGGGATCTTAATAATGAATTAAGAAGAGTAATAGATTTTTATTTTAATAAGAAAAAACTATATATTTTAACTCTACCTACTAATTATGAAATTATTACCAGTGAAAATGCTAAAAATGCTAATGAAAAACGACTTTTTGCTAAAATAATTAACCCAGATAATAATGAAGCTGATTACATTTTATTATCTGTATATGAAAAATATAAGCAATATTTCGAAAGAATTGATGAATTTATCTACTTATTACCTGATATTAAACTAGAAGTTATAGAATCAGAACTTAGTGATGACTTTATAAAAAATAACTTGAAATATTTAGGAATTCCAGTAGTAACATTTGGAACAGAAAAAATAGTTTTATTATCAGAAGATCCTTTTCCAATAGAATTTCTAGATAAAGAGTTTATTTTTTCTTTATCTGAAGATGAAACACTTGATTCTCATTTTAAAGATTCATTGACTAAATCAATTTTACCTAAACTAAAACTTATAAATTCAAAAAGAATAACAACTGCAATAAATTCAGATTTATCTTCAAATGAAACAAAGGCAATAATTTTAAACTTACAAAACAACTCTAATATTAAATCCTTTTCAGAAATTCTCAATTTGGAGATTGAAGAAGTACTAAAAGTTAAAAATTTAAAGCATATATCAAAAAATAAAGAATTAAGAAATAGAGATTATGCGAATGCTTTTTTTATTTATGACTTATATAATATTATTGGAAAAGAATTTGAAAATAAAATATTAGAGTTAGAAAATGAGGCTAAAATTGATAAAAATAAAATTAAGGAAAATCCACAATATGATACAAAAGAAAGTAAAGAATTTGAATATAATAAAATAAACATAAAATTAGAAAAAAATAAATCTTTATTTAGTAAAACATACTTAGATAAAGAAATACAAAAAATTACAAATCTTGAGATAAGTAAAATTAGAGGATTGCACTCTCTTATGAAAGAATACATTGAAGAATGTAAGTTTAAAAATATAATTTTAGGTAAATAAATCTCTCTTCAATAAAATTTCAAAATTCTTTTTTATCAAAACTCTTACAACAACTCCCTTAAAATCGATATTTAGGAATAAACCTATTGGTTTATTCCTAAATTTTAAGCTCCTTAATCCTCCTATAATTACATCAAATTTAAGAAAGGAGGAACAACTTATGTCATCTTTAGAAAATCTACAACAAAGATATAAAAAATCATTGTTAAGTAAAAAAGAAGCTGCTGAAGAGCTTAGCATTTCTACAGCAACTCTCGATAGACTTAGAAAAAAAGGTCTAATCAGATCTAAAAGAGTTGGTGGTGGAATATATTTCACTCTAAACGAAATCGCTTTATTTTTAGATATGTAAAAAATGTTAATCGTTAAATTTTAATAACTATAAGTTCTTTTACTCATAGTTACTCGATGAAATTTTATTTCATCGTGATTATTTTACAACAAACTGTTAAAAAAATATATTAAGGAAATATCATGCATGATTTAAATGATACATTTCTTGAAGATCAAATCTTCGGGAATAATAAACAATCTAATAAAGATTTTGAAGATGAAGTTTCTCAAAATGAAATAGAAGAAATCAATTCTATTTATACAAAAGAGGAAAAATTAGAAATCATAAACACAAATATTGTTTGTGATGGAAGAGATTTTGAAGGAATTTGTAAAAATAAAACGGAGAATTTTATTCCAGATTTTAGTAACTATGAATTCTATAATACCCCAAGAAAATTGAACAATTTTTTGTAAAGTTTTATTCTCTTAGAG
>CAYLKG010000027.1:0-22964 GCA_964384195.1 uncultured Aliarcobacter sp.
TTTTATCACCAGCTTTATATCCATAAGGAGCAAGTGCAGGAGCTTCAGTTTCAGAAACAACTTTTTCCATCTCTTTAGAGATTATTTCCATTTCTTCTTTTGAATACTTTCCATCTTTAATTGATTTTTCATCAGATTTTCTCATACCATAACCAATATTTACAGGGCTTGCTGCAAATACTATGTGCTCTTTAACGAAATCCCAATCAATAGCCTCAGGTCTATTATAAACAATTTCTCTTGCAATATAATTCCATAATGCTAAGTCAGTATTTGGAGTAAAGATAATTTCTAAATCAGCAATATCAGAAGTTCTGTGTCTGTAAGTAGAAATATTAATAACTTTAACTCTATCTGGATTACTTAATTTTCTATCTGTTACCCTTGACCATAAAATAGGGTGCATTTCTGCCATATTTGAACCCCAAGCAACAATAGTATCAGTTAATTCAATATCATCATAGCAACCACTTGGTTCATCTATTCCAAATGTTTGATAAAAACCAACAACCGCACTTGCCATACAGTGTCTTGCATTTGGATCAATAGCATTTGATCTAAATCCAGCTTTCATCATTTTTAAAGCTGCATAACCTTCCATAATTGTGTGTTGTCCACTTGCAAATATTCCAATACCTTCAGGTCCTTTTTCTTTTAAAGCAACTCTGATATGTTTTTCCATTTCATCAAAAGCTCTTTGCCATGAAACTGGAGCAAAGTCACCTTTTTTATCGAATTCACCTTTTGAATTTACTCTTAAAAGAGGAGTTTTTAGTCTGTCTGCACCATACATGATTTTTGCATTAAAATAACCTTTTATACAGTTAAGCCCTCTATTTACTGGGGCTGCAGAATCACCTTTTACAGCAACAATTTTTCCCTCTTTTGTTGCAAGCATAATTCCACAACCTGTTCCACAAAATCTACAAGCTGCTTTATCCCAACGCCAACCGCTTTCAGCTGCGTTTGCTTGCGCTTTTAGCTGTGTTGGTACACTCATACCAATCGCTGCTGCTGCACTTGCTGCTGCTGAACTTTTTAGAAAATCTCTTCTTGAAAGTGACATTTTCCTCTCCTTTTGAAATAAATTTTTAAACAAGTAATGGTAGCGAATGGAAAAATTAAAAACCTTGACACTAGTCAAACTATTGAATTAATTAAGGGGTATATAAGTTGTAAAAGTAAATTAATTATTTACTTTTACAAGAGAGCATAATTTTTTCAAGTTCGCTTTTAAGCTCTGCTAATCTTTTATTTGAATGAAGAAGTTGTTCTTGAGTTTGTATAGCTATATCTTCACTTCTATTTAATTGTTTTGAAAGTTCTTTTGAATTTTGTAATTCATTTATTATTTCATTAAATTCAGTTGTAATTGCCTCTAATTTTAGTGAAGCATTTTTTGATTGTTCTAGCGCACTATTTGAGTCAATAATTGCACTATTTATTTTATTTAAGAAGTTATTGAAGATATTTGATGCTTCTACTAATTCACCTTCTGCTTCAATTTTCATAGGTTCTAAAGGTCTTACAAAATCTTTCTCCATGATTTTCTTAGATTCTTCTAGAAATTTTAAAGCATTTTTTTCCATAGTTTTTAATTCTAAAAAGCTGTAAAAAATAACCAAAACTATCAAAATTGCAAAGAAGTATTGAGTATATTTTAGGAAATTTATTTTTTGCTCACTATTTATTGTGTGAAGGCTTACAAGAGAATCTACTTCATAAAGTAAGATGGAATTTGTGTTGTAAATACTTTCTACTACTTTTTTAAGTTCATCTTTTTTTGTTTCATCTAAAAGTAATTCTTTAAAAAAATTTATATCTTTAAGAAAATTTGACCAAAGATATTCAACTTTTATCATTTGCTTATCTATTTTAGAATTTGGAGAGTTTTTTAATTTATCTAAATGATTTTCACCTTTTAAAGTTGAAAGGTTATATATAAATTCATCTATACTTTCATTTAGTTCGTTTTGATTTGCTGTTTTATTTGAGTATAAATAGAAAATATTTTTAGAAATATTTTGAGTAAGCATTCTTTGTTTGCCTGCAATATTTATAATCATCGCATCTTGAGAATTGTTGTTATTTAAGTAAATAGTTGTAGTAACAATACTTACCATTAAAAGGGTGAATAAAATACCTAATACTCTTATTTTAGTGCTAATACTACTTTTTTTCATATTGCTACTCCTGTAAAAATTGAATTTAATGCGATTTGGTCCTTGATTATAACTTCTTGATTTTCTATATCAATGATTTCATCTCTTGACAATTTTTTTAAAACTCTTGATAAAGTTTCAGGCTGAATATGGAGCATAAAGCTAACTTCCTGTCTTTTTAAATTATTAAACATTTTTAAATCTTGAACTAGCATATAAGCAACTTTTGCAGTTGCATCAAAAACTAATTCTCTATTTACTAAACTTTGAAGTTGATGATTTTTGTTTAAAAGAGAATTCATAAGCTCTTTAATAAGAATATTATTATCTAAAAAGTGTTCTTTAAATCTTAAAAAATCAATTGATAAGACTATTGAATCTTCAATAAAAGAAGCGTTGGAAAAACAATAAATTTCGCTATTTGTTATTGAGCTGAGTTCGCTAATTAATGAATTTGGATAAATGTGATACAAAAAAATTTCATTATCAAATTTATCATATTTATAAATTTTGATCAAACCGTTAACTAAAAATAGAAGATGATTTTTGATATCTGTTTCGTAAAATAATATGGCATCTTTATCATATTTAGATATATGTGAAAAATCACTTAGTAATTCTATTTGATTATCATCTAGATTTTTAAAAAAATCTAGAGTTTTAATACTCTCCTGTAATGTCATAAAAAGCCCTGAATAATTTTTTATTTAAGGAAGTATATATTAAGCTTGTACAAAAAATAATTAAAACAGTATAAAATAGGAATTGAAATGGATTTTAAAACTTTTATAAAAGCGGTTGGAACAGGACCAAAAGGAAATAGAGATTTAAGTATAGATGAAGCCTGTGAAGCAGTTACTCAGATATTACAAAATAAACCGACACAGGCTCAAATGGGAGCCTTTTTAATAGCTTGGAGAACAAAACTTGAAAGTCAAGATGAATTCAAAGGAGCAATAAAAGCTTTAAAGAGCTTTATGAAATTTAAAAAAATAGATGATTCAATTGAGCTTGGTTATAACTTTGATGGAAGAAATAATAATCCATATTTATTTCCTTTATATGAAAATATATTAAATAATTTTTTCCAGAAAAACAAAGATGTAAGAAGATTGAATTTTGTAATTAGTGGAGATTTATTACAACCAACAAAAAAAGGAATAACAACAAAAGATATATTTAAAAATTTTGACGAGGGTCAATATTTACACTATTTCGATAGAGTAGAATACTTAAATGAATTAAGTGCAATTACACCTCTTAGACACGAATTTGGATTAAGAACAGCGTTTAACACTGTTGAAAAAGCTCTGAATCCAGGTCTTAGTGAGTATGCGGTTGTCGGTGCATTTCATAAGCCTTATGTTTCTAAATATATTGATATGTACGAAGAGTATTTTAAAGATATGACTGTAATTAGAGGAAGTGAAGGTGATATTGAGATATTTAAAGACTCTAAGTTTTGGCAAAAAAAAGATGACCAAATAGTTGAGGTTGAATTTTCTTTGAAAGATTTTGGAATAAACTATGATAGAATTTTTGAAAATTTGACCCTAGAAGAGAATTTGAATATTTTAAGAAATTATGATGATGATATATTGAAATTAGCGAAATTTAATGTAGCTTTGTATCTTCTTTTTGCTAAAAGAGTTGATTCGCTTGATGAAGCTTGGCAGAGGTTAAATTAGAAAGGATTTTACATGTTAATAGATGGATTTGGAAGAAAAGTAGATTATTTAAGGGTTTCAGTAACTGAAAGATGTAATTTTAGATGTCAGTATTGTATGCCAGAAAAACCTTTTTCATGGGTTCCAAAAGAGAATCTTTTATCTTATGAAGATTTATTCAAATTTATTAAAGTAAGCATAGATGAAGGTATAAAAAAAGTAAGAATTACTGGAGGCGAACCTCTTTTAAGAGATGATTTGGATTATTTTATAAAATTGGTGAGTGATTACAAAAATGATATTGATTTGGCACTTACTACAAATGGATTTTTATTGCCACAAACGGCTCAAAAACTAAAAGATGCTGGATTAAAAAGAATTAATATTTCACTTGACACTTTAAGTAAAGAAAGAGCAAAACAAATTGCTCAAAAAGATGTTTTAGATACGGTTTTAGAAGGAATAAATAAAGCAAAAGAAGTTGGGCTTAAAATAAAAATAAATTGTGTTCCTCTAAAAGGTATAAATGATATTGATGTGTTAGATGTGTTAGAGTTTTGTAAAAAAGAAGGCTTTGTTGTAAGATACATAGAATTTATGGAAAACTCTTTTGCAAAAAGTAATTCAAAAGGTCTAAATTCAGATGAAATTTTAGAAGTAATTTCTAAAAAATATAAAAATATAATAAAAGTTCCAAGAGATTCAAGTTCACCTGCTCAATATTATAAGCTTGAAGATGGTTATGAATTTGGAATTATTGAGCCACATAAAGATGATTTTTGTGCTTCTTGTAATAGAATTAGATTAACTGCTGAAGGATTTTTAATTCCTTGTTTATATTTTGAAGATGCAATGAGTATAAAAGATGCAATAAGAGCAAATGATATAGATAAAGCTGCTGAAATTTTAAGATTAGTTTTAAAAAATAAACCAGAAAAAAATAAGTGGTCAAATGCAGATGATAATAAAGTTTCAGGTAGAGCATTTTATCAAACAGGTGGTTGAAAACAATTGCTTTAAAGTAAACATAAAGCAAACTTTATATATAATTCGCGCCTATTTTCATTTGGAAATAAATTTAAATTATACCTATTAGGAGGTCAAAATGGCTTTAGATCAGGAATTAAAAGCAAGTATTATTGCAAAATATGGAAAAAAAGATGGTGACACAGGTTCAGCTGAAGTTCAAATAGCATTATTAACAGAGCAAATTAAAATTTTAACTGAGCATTTAAAAGTATTCAAAAAAGATCACTCTTCAAGATTAGGTCTATTAAAAATGGTTGGAAAAAGAAAAAAACTTTTAGCATATTTAAAAAGAACAGATTATGCAAGATTTACTGAATTAGTTGCTAGTTTAGGAATTAGAGCAAAATAACTTTTCTAAAGAGAATTTTTCTCAAAAAGGGGCTATGGAATTCCATAGCCCCTTTTTTTATACGCAAAGATTAATAATACTTTCTGTAGAATAAACAAAAATTATAAATATTGGAAAGATTATAATATGTTATTGACAAAAAAAAGTGAATATGCGCTACTATCTTTAATCTCTATTGCAAAACATCAAGAACCTGTAAATGTAGATATTTTGTCAAAAGAGCTTGAAATCTCAAAATCGTTTTTAGCAAAAATAATGCAAAATTTAGCAAAAGAAAATTTAGTAATATCACACAGAGGTGTAAATGGTGGATTTGTCTTGAATAAACCAATTGATGAGCTTACTATATTGGAAATAGTCGTAGCTGCTGAAGAGAAAAATCCCATGGTTTTTGAGTGTTCAAACTCAATTCATTCTTGCCCAAATAATAAAGCAAAACTTTGCAATATTTGGCCGCTTTTAAATAATTTACAGTTTAAAGTAAATGATTTCTTAGCACAACTAACTCTAAAAGATATTTCACAATGAGACTTTTTCACATTTCACACACTGATTTAGATGGTTATTCTTGTCAATTTTTAACTTCAAAAGTTTTTTTAAAATCACACTATTTTAATGCAAATTATGGAATGGAAGTAAAGCTTACACTTTCAAAAGTCTTAGAAGATATTAAAAATTATAAAGATGAAGAGATTTTATTTATTATTAGTGATTTAAATTTAACTTTACAAGAAAGTATAGATTTGGATGCAGAAATAAGTAGACTAAAAGCGGATGCTTTTAATATCACTTTACAACTTTTAGATCATCACATAACGGGGAAAAAAAGTGCAGAAAAATTTGATTGGTATTTTTTGGATGATAAAAGATGTGCCACAAAAATAGTTTATGACTATCTTATAGAAAAATTTGATGCACCTATTAAAATTTATAAAGAGTTAGTAGATTGTATAAATGCAGTTGACATTTGGCTTGAAAATGAAAAAGATAATTTTGAATTTGGAAAGGTTTTGATGTCTATGCTTATAAAAGCAAGAGAGATAAATTCAATACTATTCCCAAATATTGATAGAAATTACAAATTTTATTTACTTGAAAAAGCAAAAGAGTTTTTAGGTGAAGAAAATGCAAATATAAAATTGGATAACGAACTTCATTTTTTAAAAAAAGAGTTCTTGAAATTGGATATTTTAGAGGATACTTTGGACAATTTAAGTGCAAAATATTTAGTAAAAACTTTAGAAGATGTAAAAGATGAATTAACAGTTATTTATAAAGGTCAAAAAGGTCTTTTAACATATTGTTTAGGTTCAATTTCAATCCCAGCAAATACTTTTCTAAAAGTTAATAAAGATTATGACTTTTTTATAGATGTAAACAAAAAAGGAAATGCTTCATTTAGGGCTGATGGAAAACTAGATGTATCTCTTCTTGCGCAAAAAATTGCAAATGGTGGAGGGCATGTAAATGCTAGTGGCGGAAAATTTGAAGATTTTAAAGAGAGCATTGATTATTTATCAGTTAAAATGTATGTTCAAGAAAAACTTGATAGATAAACTTAAGGAGAACAAAATGGAGTGTGAATTTCCAACAATTAATTCTAAAAGTGAAGAGATAAAAGAGATTTTTTTAAATACCAAAACTATAGCAATAGTTGGGCTTTCACCTGATAGTGAAAAAGCATCAAATAGAGTTGCTGCCTATTTACAAAGTGTAGGGTTCAAAATAGTACCAATTTATCCAAAAGAGGATGAAATTTTGGGAGAAAAAGTTTATAGAAGTTTAGGTGAAATACCTTTTGATATTGATATGGTAGATATTTTTAGAAAACCAGATGCAATCGCAAAAATTGTTGATGAAGTAATAATCTTAAAAGATGAAAAAAATATTAGAACAGTTTGGTTTCAATTAGGTCTTGTAAATAATGAAGCAGCTCAAAAAGCAAAAGATGCAGGATTAAATGTTATTCAAAATAAGTGTACGAAAATAGAGCACAAAGCCCTTTTTTAAATTATAAATCTGTCGATTTTGATGTGTTGCTTAGAGTTAATTTTGCAACACATCCTTGAATATTATCTCTTCTGTTCCTTATTGATATTTTTCCATTTAAGGCATCACTTGCTATTTTTGCTAAATAAAGCCCAAGTCCAACTCCATTTTTAGTGCCTATTTTCTTAAATGGAGCAAAAACGTCTACATTCTCATCAATTCCACTACCTTCATCGATTACTTTTATAATTATCTTTTCTCTTGTTTCTTTAAGATTTATTAATATTTTATGATTATCGGGCGTAAATTTTATTGCATTTTGGACAAAGTTTTGTAATATTTGATTGAATAAAGTTACTCTAATTGATGTCTGCAAACTTGATACATTTGATGTAAATATTGTATCAATTCCTCTTTGATTTGAAAGCATTTTATAATCATTTGTTTTTCTTCGTATATAATCAACTAAATCAATTTCAGTTGGTGTTTCAAACTGCGCACCTTCAGTTCTTCCAATATCCAAAATAGAAGTAATCATTATATTCATATCATCAATTTGTTTAACTGTAAGTTTTAAAGCTTCTTCATATTCATTTTTTTCTCTAGGTTTTTTGAGCATTAATTCATTTTTTAATTTCATTACAGCCAAAGGAGTTTTAAGCTCATGAGCAATTCCCACAAAAAGCTCTTTTTTGAATTTTACATAAGTTGCAATTCTGTTTGTCAAAGAGTTAATAGAATTTGCAAGAGTCAAAAATTCATCAGGTAAATCTTTTGTATCAATTGGTGCTAAGCTATTTTCATCCATATTTGATAATTTTTTATTAATTTGCATAATTGGTTTTAAAAGTGATTTTGAAACAATTAATGAATATAAAAGCATAAGAATAAAACCAGGAATTGCTAAAATAAAAAGATTTTTAAAAATAATTGAATATAAAAAATTTCTTTCCAAAGTTATATCTTTTGTGATTTGCAAAAAAGTACCATCTTCTAAAGGATAGATTAGCCTTAAAAAATATTCATCATTTTTATTGAAATTTAAAAAATCAATTTTTTGCTTATCAGAATTTAATAATAACTCTATTGATTGAAACTGAGTGTTTACAGGTTTAAAATCATCTTTTACATAACCTTTTTCTATTTTTTTTGCTTGAAAAAGTAAATTTTCTTGGATATTATCATAAAAAGAGCTTCTTGTGTATTCGTAAAAAATAAAAGAGAGAATAATTATAAATAAAGAGGAAGCAAATATAAGTTTTCTATAAAATTGCTTATAAATACTTCGACTTTTCATTTTTTAAGTGTCAAAAATTATTTTTGTTCCGCTTGGTTTGGATAACAGAATCTATAACCTCTTCTTCTAATAGTCTCAATAGTTGAGATATTTAAAGGTTTATCCATCTTTTGTCTAATTTGATTTATTGCAACTTCAATAACATTTGGAGTTACAAGTTCAGGTTCTTCCCAAATTGCATCTAATAATTGCTCTTTTGATACGATTTGATCTCTATGTCTTGCTAAGTGAGTTAAAACTTCAAAAGGTTTTCCTTTTAATTCTATCTCTTCTCCTGCGTATTCGATTTTTTCTTCATCTGGATTTATAACTAAATCATCAATTTCTATGATGTTTGTTCCTCCAAATCTAAGTCTTGCTTCAATTCTAGCAAGTAGAATATCAAAATCAAATGGTTTTTTAATAAAATCATCAGCACCAGATTTTAATGCTTCAATTTCAGATTCTTTATCGTCTCTTGCTGAAATAATAACAACAGCAGTTCTAGAACTTCTATTTTTTACAATTTTGCATAATTCTATCCCATCTCCATCAGGTAGCATCCAATCTGTTAAAACTAAGTCATAGTTTCTAATGTCTATAAAATATTCAGCATCTTTATAGTTTTCTGCTGTATCAACTTGATATCCAAAATCAGTCAATCCTTCTTGCAGAGTTCTGTTTAATGTAATTTCATCTTCAATTATTAGAATTCTCATAAAAGTCCTTAAGTTAAATTTAATCTTAAATTTTTCGGAAGTATATCATAAAAAAAACAAAATTTAAAGCTTTTTTAAGCTAAATGTTAAAAAATGTAAATCTTTAAGAAAATATGTTTTTGAAACAATCAAAAATAAACTATTTATTAACACAAAATAGATAAAATAATGCAAATTAAATTCTAAGGAAAAAAATGAAAAAAATAGTTACAAGCTTTGTAGCATCGTTGGCTTTGGTTTCAGCTTTAAATGCTGCAGAAATTTATGCAACTGTTGATGGGGAAAACATTACAAAACAAGATATAGAGATGATTATTCAAGATCCAAGAGTAGATCTAAATAAAATTCCAGCAGAAGCTAGAACACAAGTTATTGATCAAGCTATAAATAAAAAATTATTAGCAAAAAAAGCATTAAAAGACGGTATTGAGAAAGATCCACAATATGCAGAAGCTATGAGTAAAATTAAAGAAGATTTAGCTTTCCAAGTTTGGCAAAAAAATGAAGTTGATAAATTAAAATTTAGTGATGCAGAGAAAAAAGATTTCTATGAAAAAAATAAAGATAAATTTAATATTCCAGAAACTTTTGAAGCAAGTCATATCTTAGTTGATACTGAAACAGAAGCACAATCAATTATTAATGAATTAAATAAAGCACAAAATAAAGAAGCAAAGTTTAAAGAATTAGCAAAAGCGAAATCAAAAGACCCTTCAAAAGCAAATGGAGGATTCTTAGGAAAATTTGCTGCTGAACAAATGGTTCCAGAGTTCGCAAATGCAGTTAAATTACTACAAAAAGGTGGATTCTCGAAATCTCCTGTTAAATCACAATTTGGATACCATGTAATTTTATTAAAAGATAGATTCCCAGGAAAAGCATTATCTTACAATGAAGTAGAAGGTGAGATTAATCAAGTTTTAATTGGAAATAGCTTTGGGAAAAAAGTTAAAGAGCTGATTCAAGATTTAAGAAAAGACGCAAAAATCGTAATTAAATAAGGAGATTAAATGGGTGTTTTAAATGTTGTAAATGCTGGAGTTTTAACAGGAAGTGAAGCTAAGAAACTTTTTTCATATGCAAAAGAGCAAGGTTTTGCTATTCCAGCTGTAAATGTTGTAGGAACAGATTCTGTAAACGCTGTTTTAGAAGTTGCTAGTAAAGTTAAATCACCAGTTATAGTTCAGTTTTCAAATGGTGGAGCTGGATTTTATGCTGGAAAGGGTTTAAAAACTTCTGATGCTGCTGTATTAGGAGCGATTAGTGGTGCAAATCATGTTCATACTATGGCAAAAGCTTACGGAATTCCTGTAATTTTACATACAGACCATGCTGCCAAAAAACTTCTTCCTTGGATTGATGGACTTTTAGATGCTGGAGCTGAGCATTTCAAAAAAACGGGAAGACCACTTTTTACTTCTCATATGCTTGATTTAAGTGAAGAGAGTTTGGAAGAAAATCTTGAAATTTGTGTAGAGTATTTCAAAAAAATGAATGCTTTAGATATGATGATTGAGATAGAACTTGGAATAACTGGTGGAGAAGAAGATGGTGTTGATAACTCTGGTGTTGATAACTCTTTACTTTATACTCAACCAAGTGAAGTTGCTTATGCTTATGAAAAATTAAGTACAGTTGGAGAAAATTTTACAATTGCTGCATCTTTTGGAAATGTTCACGGAGTTTACAAACCAGGAAATGTTGTATTAAGTCCAAAAATTTTGGATAATTCACAAAAGTTTATTCAAGATAAACATAATACTTCTGTAAATCCTGTTGATTTTGTATTCCATGGAGGTTCAGGTTCATTATTAAGTGAAATTAGAGAAGCTATCTCTTATGGTGTTATTAAAATGAATATTGATACAGATACACAATGGGCAACGTGGGATGGTGTTAGAGCTTATGAAGCTAAATATCACGGATATTTACAAGGACAAATTGGAAATCCAGAGGGCGAAGATAAACCAAATAAAAATTATTATGATCCACGAAAATGGTTAAGAGCTGGACAAGAGGCTATGATAGCAAGACTTGAAGTTGCTTTTAGCGATTTAAGTGCATTAAATAAAAACTAATTTATTAGAAGTTAGATTGTATTTCTAACTTCTAATTATCTATTAAGCTTATAATTTTCATAAGAAAAAAATATAAAAAATCAAAAATGTTATTTAATTGCTACCAACAAACTATATAATTCTATATTGAATCTAATTCAAAATAAATTAAAAGGATTTGAAATGATTTATGATAGACCAAAGTATAAAGAACAGTATGAAAATTTTATAGGTGGAGAGTGGGTTGCTCCAAATAGCAAAGAGTATGTAGAAAATATCTCTCCAGTTGATGGAAAAATACTTACAAAAATTCCAAGATCAAATGAAAAGGATATTGATTTAGCTATTGAAGCTGCTAAAAAAGGGTTTGAAGAGTTTAGACACACTTCAGTTGCTCAAAGAAGTGCTTTACTAAATAAAATTGCTGATATTGTTGAAGCAAATTTAGAGACTTTAGCTGTTGCTGAAACACTTGATAATGGAAAGGCTGTAAGAGAAACTTTAAATGCTGATTTACCTTTATTTATAGATCACTTTAGATATTTTGCATCAGTTATTAGAGCTGAAGCTGGAACTGTAGCTGATTTGGATGAAAATACAATTTCACAAGAAATTCATGAACCTTATGGAGTAGTTGCGCAAATTATTCCATGGAATTTTCCACTTTTAATGGCTGCTTGGAAACTTGCTCCTGCAATTGCAGCTGGAAATTGTGTAATTTTAAAGCCAGCAAGTTCAACACCTCTTTCAATACTTCTATTTTTAGACTTAATAAAAGATGTTTTACCAAAAGGCGTTATAAATGTTATAAATGGAGCAGGCGGGAAAATAGGTAAATATCTTGTAACTCATCCTGATATTAAAAAAGTTGCATTTACAGGTGAAACATCTACAGGGCAAGAGATTATGAGATATGCAACTGAAAATATTATTCCTTCTACACTTGAACTTGGAGGAAAATCTCCAAATATTTTCTTTGAATCAATAATGCAAGAAGATGATGAGTTTTTTGATAAAGCTATTGAGGGACTTGTATTATTTGCATTTAATTCAGGAGAGGTTTGTACTTGTCCTTCAAGAGCATTGATTCAAGAGTCAATATATGAACCATTTATGAAAAGAGTTATAGAAAGAGTAAAAGCTATAAAACTTGGAAATCCTCTAGATACTGAAAATACAATGGGTGCTCAAAATTCTTTTAATCAAAAAGAGAAAATTGCTAAATATTTAAAACTAGCAAAAGAAGAAGATGGGGCTCAGTGTTTAGTTGGAGGAGATATTTATCATTCAACAATAAATCCTGATGGTTTTTATATTCAGCCAACAATTTACAAAGGTCATAATAAAATGAAGATATTCCAAGAAGAGATTTTTGGACCAGTTTTATCTGTAACTACTTTTAAAGATGAAAAAGAGGCTATACAAATTGCAAATGATACAATTTATGGTTTAGGTGCTGGAGTTTGGTCTAGAGATGCTCATCAAATTCATAGAGCTTCAAGAGCTATTGAAGCAGGAAGAATTTGGGTGAATTGTTACCATTTATATCCTGCTCATGCTTCATTTGGTGGATATAAAAAATCTGGTATAGGAAGAGAGACACATATGATGATGTTAAATAATTATAGACATACAAAAAATATCTTAACTTCATTTAACACAAAAGCTTTGGGATTTTTTTAAAAATAAAAGAGAAATATTAGGAAATAAAGCTAAAAGCTTTATTTCCTATCTTCATTTGTTACAAGAGCAAGATTATTTAAACTATATTTTTGAAGTAAATCTAAAACTTTAACAACTCTTTCATATGGAACTTTTTTATCAATTCTTACAATTACTGATTCTTCTTTATTTTTAATAGATTTCAAATTATCTTCTAAAGATTCAAAAGATACTTCAATTCCTTTTATTGCAAGTTTATTGACACTCAGTTCTATAAAAACTTGCTCTTGTTTTACTTGTATTTCTTTAGCCTTAGAAGTTGGCAAATCAAGCATTAAAGCTAACTCTTCTTTTTTAAATACACTAGTAACTAAAAAGAAAATAAGTAGTATAAAAACAACATCTATTACAGGTGTTAAATCAAGACCTAAATGCTCTCTTCTTTTCATGTATCATTTCCAAGTATCTCTTTTTTTGCTTTTAACTCAATTTTATCAATAAAAGAAATAAAGTGATTGTAAGCTATTTGATGAGGTATAGATACAATAATTCCAGCGATTGTTGTAATCAAAGCAACGGCAATTCCGCCTGAAAAGATAGTCGGATCACCCAAACCTTTTTGACTTATTGCTTCAAAAGATGAATAAATTCCTACAACTGTTCCTAAAAGTCCTAATAAAGGAGATATTATAGCTATGTTTTTTATAAGTACAAGACCAGATTCAAGTTTTTTTATCTCATATTCTATTTGAGATTCAATATCTTTATTTATATCAATATTCATTGCAATATTTTGTAAAATCTTTTTTATTTGTGGAAGAGTAAGAAATTTATATATGATTACTGCAAATCCGATAATATTTAAAAATATCAAAATGTAAACAATAATTCCACCCTTATCAATAAACTCTAAAACATCCATAAACCAACCTTTTTTATTTTTGTTGTATTATATTCAAAAATTATTTACGAATAGGTGTATATGCATTTTTTTAACTCAAAAGTCGATGAAATAGAGCTTAATAATCAAAAATATTTTGTAAAAAGAGATGATTTACTAGATAATGATTTTGGTGGAAATAAAGCTAGAAAATTCCACTACTTTTTAAATCAAGATTTAAGTAAATATAAAAAAATTATTTCTCATGGAAGTATTCAATCAAATGCTATGTATTCATTGAGTGTTTTGGCAAAATTGAAAAATTTAAAATTTGAATATTATGTAAAAAATGTTCCTAGCTATTTAATGGAAAATCCAAATGGAAATTATTTAGAAGCAATTAAAAATGGAATGGTTTTAAAGTTTGAAGATTTAAAAGATGATTTTTTGGAAGATGAACTTTTTATTGCTGAGGGTGGAGCTGTTAGAGAAGCTAAATATGGATTAGAAATTTTAGCAATTGAGATAAAAGATTGGGTAAAAGAAAAGAAAATAGATAAACTAAAAATATTTTTACCAAGTGGCACAGGAACAACAGCTTTATATCTTCAAAAGTATTTACCTTTTGAAGTATTAACTTGTTCTTGTGTGGGTGATGATGAATATTTAGAAAAACAGTTTAACATGCTAGAAAATACTAATCATCCTAAAATATTTGAAAAACCCAAAAAATATCATTTTGGAAAGTTGTATAAAGAGTTTTATTTAAAGCATTTAGAGTTATTGGAAAAAACAGGCATAGAGTTTGACCTGCTTTATGATAGTTTGGGATGGATTGTTTTTGAAAATTATATAAATAATTTTGAACAAAAAGAAGAATATACTTTTTTATACATACATCAAGGAGGAGTTTTAGGTAATAAAACTATGCTTGATAGATATAGATATAAATTTACTATTATTTAGGTATAATCCGCAACTATGAAGAAAAATAATATTATACTAATCGGTTTTATGGGTGTTGGAAAAGGCACAATAGCAAGAGCTTTAATAAAAGAATCATCTATGTTTGCAATTGATACAGATGATTTAATTGAAAGTATGGAAAACAAAAAGATTAAAAAAATTTTTGAAGAGCAAGGTGAACCATATTTTAGAAGTTTAGAAAAAAAGACTGCTTTATGGCTTGAAGAAAATGTTACAAATACAATAATTTCTACAGGTGGTGGTTTTTTTAAACAAGAAAATATTCAAAATATTGGAACAATAATCTACTTGAAATCATCTTTTGAAGGCATTTTAAAAAGAATCAAAAAATCTGCTAATGCAAAAAATAAATTAAATAAAAGACCTTTATTAAAAAATAAAAAAGATGCTTTAAAATTATTTGATGATAGAAGTGTTCAGTATGAAAAAGTTGCAGATGTTGTCGTAGATGTTGAAAATAAAGATATAAATCTTATTGTAAAAGAGATAATAGGAATAGTAAATGAAAATAATAAACACAAAAAACAGTAATTTTAAAAGTGAATTTGAAACTATTTTACAAAGAGCAAAAAGTGATATAAAAGGTGTTTCAAAAATAGTTGAAAATATTATTGATGAGATTGTCGCAGAAGGAAATGAAGCTTTAAAAAGACATATTGAGAAATTTGATAAATGGCAAGTAAAAAATGATGACGATTTACTAATTTCACAAGAAGATATGAAAAAAGCTTATGATAATTTAGATTTAAATTTAAAAAATTCTTTACATACTGCCTTTGATAGAATTAAAAATTATCATGAAAAACAACTTCCAAAATCATGGATTGATTTTGAGGACAATGGAACAATTTTAGGTCAAAAGGTAACTCCAGTAGATAGAGCAGGTCTTTATATTCCAGGAGGAAAAGCAGCATATCCAAGTAGCCTTTTGATGAATGCAATTCCTGCATTAGTTGCAAAAGTAAAAGAGATTGTTGTTTGTACACCAACACCAAATAATGAGGTAAATGAGTTACTTTTAGCGGCTTGTTATTTATGTAAAGTTTCAAAAGTTTACAAAGTTGGAGGAGCTTCAGCAATTGCAGCTATGGCTTATGGAACAAAAACAATTCCAAAAGTTGATGTAATAACAGGACCTGGAAATATTTTCGTAGCAACAGCTAAAAAAATGGTTTTTGGAGAAGTTAATATTGATATGATAGCAGGTCCGAGTGAAATTGGAATTTTAGCAGATGAAAGTGCAAATCCAAGATATGCTGCATTTGATTTATTATCTCAAGCAGAACACGATGAAATGGCAAGTTCTATTATGATTACGACAGATGAAAATTTAGCAAAAAATGTAAGTTTAGAAGTTTCTAATATCTTAGAAAATTTAACTAGAAAAGAAATTGCAAAAAAATCAATAGATGAAAGAGGAGCAATAATAGTAGCCTCTGATATTAATGAAGCAATTGAACTTATGAATGAAATAGCACCTGAACACTTAGAAGTTATGACAAAAAATCCATTTGAACTTTTACCTTATATAAAACATGCAGGAGCAATTTTTTTAGGTGAAAATACTCCTGAACCAATTGGAGATTATATAGCTGGACCAAATCATACACTTCCCACAGGAAGTACGGCTAAGTTTTATAGCCCTTTAAATGTTGAAAATTTCTTGAAAAAAAGCTCAATTATTAGTTTTTCAAAAAATGCTATAAATGAATTAGGTGAAGCTTGTGCTTTATTAGCAGATACAGAAGGACTCGATGCTCATGCAAAAAGTGTAAGAGTTCGATTGGAAAATAAGTAATGTCAAAATTTAAAGATTGGTTTACAGAAGATGAAGATGACATATTCTTTGGAAGCCCAAAATCAAAATTTTTTGATATTTTAGAGCAAACACATAGAGATTTAGTAGAAGATGAATTAGATAAATTCTTTGAAAGATTAGCTGTTTTAGAGCTTATTGTTAGTCAAGGTAAAGATGAAGATTTTGATATAAACTCATATTTAGAAGATTTTAAAGAAAATAATCAAGATGAGATAAACTCTATGAAAAAAGGTCTTTATATGGAAGTTTCTGGAGATATTATTAGTAGGTTGGATAGCTAAGTGGAAGTATTACAAAGTGTTAAAAACCAAATAAAAGATTTTGTTGAAGTTTGTGGATATGAAAAAGCTTTAGAACTTTTAGAACAACTGGCAACTGGAAAGATGTTAAGAAGTAAGCTTATACTTAAAATTGCTGGAGTAAATGAAGATTCTATAAAACTTTGTGCAATTGTTGAGATGATTCATGCTGCCTCACTTTTGCATGATGATGTAATTGATGAAGCAGAAACAAGAAGAGGAAAACCTTCAATAAATGCTCTTTATAGTGATAAAACTTCGATTATGTTTGGAGATATTTTATACTCAAGAGCTTTTACTGAGCTTTCTCAAATGGATAAAAAAGTAGCTTATCATGTTTCAAATGCTGTTACAAAACTTAGTGTTGGTGAGATGATGGATGTTGATTTAACAGACTCTTTCAACAGTTCTTATGATAAATATTTAACCATGATTTACAATAAAACAGCTTCTCTAATAGAAGCTAGCGCAAGAAGTGCTGCTATTTTAGTTGGCTTAGATGAGACAAAATATGCAAATTATGGAAAAAATTTAGGACTTGCTTTTCAAATGATAGATGATATTTTAGATATCACTTCAGATGAAAAGACTTTGGGAAAACCAGCTATGTTAGATTTTGTCGAAGGAAAAGTTACTATTCCATATTTATACCTTTATGAAAGAATTGAAGACAAAGAGTATTTAAAATCTTTATATAAAAAAGAGTTAAATGAAAAAGAGTCAAATTGGATAAAAGAGTCTTTGAAACAAACAAATGCTTTAAACGATGCAATCAACGAAGCAAAGAAAATAGGACTTCAAGCAATTGACTCAATAAAAGATGAAAAAAATAGTATCGAGCTTGTAAATATTATGAAGGCTATGATAGAAAGAGATTTTTAATATGAGTTATTTAGTAATTAGTTTTTCACACAAAAACTTAGATATAAAACAAAGAGAGAAACTCGCTTTTGGTGGAGATGAAGATAAAGATAGATTTATAAAACAACTTATAGATTCAGGTTCTACAAAAGAGCTAGTACTTCTTTCTACTTGTAATCGTGTTGAAATTATTGCTAAAAGCCCAAACGTAAAACAAACTAGTAAAAGCATAGTTGAGAAACTCTCTTTTTATTCTGGTTTGGATTTTAATTTTTTATATGAAAGAGCAGATATTTATGATGGAGATGCTGCTGTGCATCATCTTTTTGCAGTTGCTTCAGCATTGGATTCTTTAGTAATTGGAGAAACTCAAATTGTTGGACAATTAAAAGATGCTTTTAGATTTTCTCAAAGTAAAAATTATTGCGCAGAGCATATGTCAAGAGTTATGCACTATGCTTTTAAATGTGCTGCACAAGTTCGAACAGCAACAAGCCTTGGAACAGGGTCTGTATCTGTTGCTTCAACTGCGGTTGCTAAAGCAAAAGAGCTTATAGGTGATACAGCAGGGGTAAAAGCTTTGGTTATTGGTGCTGGAGCTATGAGTGAATTAGCAATTAAACATTTAATAAGCGCTGGATTTGATGTAACAATTACAAGCAGAGATATAAAAAAAGCCCAAATTTTAGCTGATAGTTTTGAATCTAGAGTTGAAGTTGAACCTTATTCAAATTTAGAATTCTTACTTGAAACTACTCCTGTTATGATTACAGCAACTAGTGCTCCTTATCCAATAATTACAAAAGAAAATGCTCCAAGTTCAGCTATAAATAGGTATTGGTTTGATATAGCCGTTCCAAGAGATATAGATGAGGATATTTCTATGTTTGGTTTAGAAATATATGCAGTTGATGATTTACAAGAGATAGTAAATACAAATATGACACAAAGATCAGCTCAAGCAAAAGAGGCATATACTATAGTTGGTAAGGCTACTTTAGAGTTTTATGATTGGTTGAAAAATTTAGATGTAGAGCCAGTTATTAAAAATTTGTATGTAAAAGGTGATTTGATTATTGATAAAAAAATAAAAAACGCCATAAAAAAGGGTTATATTTCAAAAGACAATGAAGAAAATATTAGAAAACTTTGCCAAACAATTATTACTGAATATCTCCATGTTCCATCAAAACAACTAAAAAATATTTCAAAAAATATGGAGTGTGATTTGGTTACAGCAACTGTACAAAATATGTTTACTCAATCATTAAATAATATTGATAGTTTAAAATGTGAACATTTAACAAAAAATTGAAAAATTAAATAGGAAAAATATATGAAATTTAGCAAACTTTTTATTCCAACTACAAAAGAAATGCCATCTGATGCCACTTTACCATCACACCAATATTTAGTAAGAGGTGGATTTATAAGTCAAAATGGTTCTGGAATCTATGATTTTATGCCATTAGGTAAAATTGTTTTAGAGAAAATCAAAAAAATTGTAAAAGAAGAGATGGATGAAGCAGGAGCTTTAGAAGTTCAATTTGGTTTTGTAACACCACTATCACTTTGGGAAGAATCAGGTAGAGATTTAACTATGGGTAGTGAGATGTTAAGATTTAAAGATAGAAAAGGAACATCTTTTGTTTTAAGTCCTACAAATGAAGAATCAGTTGTAAATATGGTAAAAAACAGAATTACTTCATATAAAGATTTACCTGTACATTTATATCAAATAAATACAAAATTTAGAGATGAAGCACGACCTAGATTTGGGCTTATGAGAGGAAGAGAGTTTTTAATGAAAGATGGATACTCATTTCACTCAAATGAGGAAGATTTAGTAAGAGAATTTAATCTTATGGAGGCTACATACAAAAAAATCTATACTAAGTTAGGTTTAGATTTTAGAGTTGTAGAGGCTGATAGTGGAGCTATTGGTGGTAGTGGTTCAAAAGAGTTTCACGTATTAGCAAGTAGTGGAGAAGATACAATAGTTGTTTGTGATTCATGTGAATATGCTGCAAATATTGAAGCTGCTAAAAGAAAAAAAGTAGATTATAACTTTGAATCAGGGGTTGAGCAAAAAGTTGAAACTATAAATACAACAACTATTGAAGATGTAGCAAAATTTTTAAATGTATCAACAAATCAAACCTTAAAAGCAGTTATTAAAAAAGCTATTTTTAAAGATGGTTCAAAAATTGCAATTTTCTTTGTAAGAGGAAGTGATGAGCTTGAGGATACAAAAGCACAAAATAGTATTGATGCACTAGAGATAATTGATGCAACACCTGAAGAGATAAAAGAGGCTAAAGTGGTTGCTGGATATTGTGGAGTTAAAAACCTTCCAAAAGATATTTTAGTTGTAGTTGATAGTGAATTAGAAGGTTCAAAATCTTTGGTTTGTGGGGCTAATGAAGAGAATTATCACTTAATAAATGTAAATTTAAGTGAAGTTGAAAATTTAGTTTATAAGGATTTAATAGCAGTAAAAGAGGGTGATATTTGTTCTTGTTGTGGTGGAAAACTTTCATATACAAAAGGGATTGAGGCTGGGCATATTTTCCAACTTGGAACAAAATATTCAAAAGCTATGAATGCAAACTTTTTAGATGAAAATGGAAAAGCAAAACCTTTTGTAATGGGATGTTATGGAATAGGTGTTTCAAGACTTGTAGCTGCAGTTATTGAGCAAAATCATGATGAAAAAGGTTGTATCTGGACAAAAGAGACAGCACCTTTTATGGTTGATATTATTGTTTCTAACTCAAAAAATGAAGATGAGGCAAAAGCTGGTGAGCAAATTTATAAAGATTTAAAAGCACTTAAAATTGAAACAATTTTGGATGATAGAGTAAATGCTAGATTTGGTTTTAAAATTGGTGATTTTGAACTTTTAGGTTTTCCATATGCAATAATAATTGGTAAAAAATTATCTGAAGGATTTGTAGAGCTAGTAGATAGAAAAACTTTGGAAAAAATTGATATTAAATTAGAAGAAGTTGTTTCTAAAGTATCTGAACTAATTAAATAAGGGTAAGCAATTATGGATTTAGAAAGACAAATAGAAAAAACTGTAGATAAAAATGTTGATCAAATAACAAGAGATTTTAAAACTTTAATTCCTGATAATATTTTAGAAATAGCAATAAGCTACACAATATCTTTTATAATGGCACTTTTAATATTTTTTATTGGAAAGTGGATAGTAAATAAGATAGTTAGAATTTTAGGAAAAGTTTTAAGAAAGATTAATGGAATTGATTTAACTTTAGTTAAATTTTTGGAAAATATTACATATTATGCACTTATTACTGTTGTAATTATTGCTGCTTTAAATAAACTAGGAATAGCAACAACTTCATTTTTAGCAATACTAGGAGCTGCTGGTTTAGCAATTGGTTTAGCACTAAAAGATTCTTTAGGAAATTTTGCTTCAGGTGTTATGATAGTTATTTTTAAGCCATTTAAAGTAGGTGACACTGTAATTGCTGGTGGAATTACAGGAACTGTAACAGAAGTTAGTATTTTTAACACAGTATTTTTAACAGCAGATAATCAAAAAATAATTGTACCAAACAGTAAAATTACTAGTTCATCAATAACAAATGTAAATGCAAAAGATACAAGAAGAATTGATATAATCGTTGGTATCTCTTATGAAGATAATATAAAACAGGCAAAAGAAGTTTTAGAAAAAGTTGTAAAAGAAAACGAGAGAGTGCTAAAGGATAAAAGTGTCGCAATTGCAGTTGCAGAACTTGCTGATAGTTCAGTTAATATCTCTGTTAACGTTTGGGTTAAATCTTCTGATTACGGAAGTGTAAAATCCGAGCTTTTAGAAGATATAAAAGTAACATTTGATGAGTTTGGAATATCTATTCCTTATCCAAAACAAGATGTCTATCATTACAACAAAGATTGAAATACCTCAAATATTAGTAACTATACTTACAAAATTACAAGAGCATGGTTATAGACCATATCTTGTAGGTGGTTGTGTACGAGACTTTTTTTTAAATAAGCAAATTAAAGATTTCGATGTTGAAGTTTTTGATTTGGACAATTTGCAAAATATAATTCCTATCTTAGAGCAATTTGGTAGTGTAAATAGTGTTGGAAAATCTTTTGGAGTTTTAAAACTATCTACAAAAGAGTTTGATTTTGATTTTAGCTTGCCAAGGACTGAGCAAAAAACTGGTAAAACCCACAGAGATTTTTTAGTAAAAACTGATTCAAAATTATCATATAAAGATGCCGCAAGAAGAAGAGATTTTACTATAAATGCTATATATTATGACTATTTTTCAAAAACTTTTATTGACCCATTTAATGGAATTAATGATTTAGATAACAAAATAATAAAACATATTGATGATAAAACTTTTGTAGAAGATAGTTTAAGAGTTTATAGAGCAATTGGATTTTCTTCAAGATTTAATTTTGAAATTGATTCAAAAACAAAAGATTTATGTTTTAAAATTATCGAGTCAAAAGAGTTGAATTTTTTACCAAAAGAGCGAGTATTTGAAGAGTTAAAGAAAATATTTTTAAAATCTCCTAAACCTTCTGTTGGATTAAAACTTATTGATTTTTTTGGAATTTTTTCTATAAATTTTGAAAGAAGTTATGAATATATCGATAATTTATCAAATATTTTAAAAAATGAGGATTTTTCAGATTTTAGAAAACTTTATTTATTTTTTGCAACACTTTTAAGGCATAAAGAAGAAGCTAAAATTTTAGAGTTTTTAGAAAATATAACTAATGATAAAAAATTTATAAAAAGTATATTGCTTTTGTGTAAAAATAGTTTAAGTTTTGATGAAAAAAATTTAAAAAAGTTATCTTTGATTTTATGTTTACAAGATTTGATTTTAGTTGAAAAAGCTTCAAATAAAAGTGATATTCTGAAAATAGAAAATTTAGTAAAAAAGTTAGAGATTTATGACAAACCTATAAAAATATATGTTTGTGGAAAAGATTTGATAAATTTGGGATTTCAAGAATCGATTGAATTTAAAGAGATTTTACAATTTGCCTTTGATTTACAAATAGAAAAAGATTTAAATAAAGAACAAATAATAGAAAAAATTATAAAAAATTAAAAGTTTCTAAAGTTAAAAATTTATATAGTATTACATATTACCCCAAATAATTCCATAAGATTTAAAATAGAAAGCCCAAAGTGGCTATAATGTG
>CAYLKG010000028.1:0-22534 GCA_964384195.1 uncultured Aliarcobacter sp.
TTTGGATTATTAAAAAAAATTAAACTCCAAAAGTGTGTTTTTCAGGACTGACTATTTATCTTTTTAAAATTTTGAAATTACTTTGAAACTAGAATAATATAAAATAGGCTTGTCAAATGACAAAATAATTTTAAATTCGCTAAGTTAAGAGAGTTTTCTCTCTTAACTTTTTTTATTTATTTTTTATTTTATCTAAAGCTTTTTGAAGTCTAGTAAATCCTTCATCAATCTCTTTTTTAGAAATTGTAAGAGCAGGAAGAAGTCTAAGAGTATTTTTACCAGCTTTTAAAACCAAGACACCTTCTTCAAATGCAGTTTTTATAACAAGTGCTAAAGTATCAGCATCTTTTACTCTAAGTCCTCTCATTAACCCAAGTCCTACATTATGTGTAAAAATTTCTTGATTTTTTTCATAGATTTCATTTAATTTAGAGTTAAAATGAATAATAGTTTCATCTAAAGTCCCACTATCTTTAATCTCTTCTAAAATATCCAAAACCTCTAATGCAGCGGTTGTAACAAGATAGTTTCCACCAAAAGTAGATCCATGATCACCTGGGCTAAAAATATCTTTATGAGTAGTCATAATAGCTCCAATTGGAACTCCACCACCCAAACCTTTTGCCAAAGTTACAATATCTGGTTCAATCTCATATAAATTTGAAGCTAAAAATTCACCCGTTCTATAAACACCAGTTTGAACTTCATCAATTATTAATAAAATATTATTTTGCTTTAAAAATTTTGCTAATTCTTGAATCTCTTTTTTATCAAAAGGTTGAACTCCACCCTCACCTTGAACAAGTTCAATCATAACAGCAACAGTTTCATTATCTATTGAATTATAAATATCATCTATTGTATGATTGTAAGAGAAGCCTTCAGGATACGGTGCGAACTTACTTTGATGCATTGAACTTTGACCAGTTGCTTTTACTGTTGTAATAGTTCTTCCGTGAAATGAGTGTTCAAGAGTTATTACCTTATATCTTTTATTAGCAAATTTTGTTTCACCATAAGTTCTTGCTATTTTAATTGCGCCTTCATTTGCCTCAGCTCCACTATTTGAAAAAAATGTTCTAACATCATAACCACTTAAATCAGCTAATCTTTTAGCTAATTTTGCTTGTGGTTCAATTGCATATAAATTTGAAATATGAGTAATATTTGAAACTTGTTCATATATTTTGTCCGCAACTCTTTTATTTCCATGACCAACACTACAAACAGCAATTCCTGAAGTAAAATCTATATAATCTTTGTTTTCATCATCATAAAGTGTTGCATTAACACCTTTTTTAAAATTTACATAATTTCTAGCATATGTATGAAGTACATAATCTTTGTCTAACTTTTCTATCTCTTTCATAAATTTTTCCTACTTTTCTATAATTTTTTATAAACTAAGGCTTACAACGCAATCTTTTAATATATCTGGTTTAGAAATTTTTAGTTTTAATTTTTCTATACAATAATTTTGGCTTAAAAGTCTTGCCAAAGTCTTAACAGCATCCTCTAAAAGCTCAAATTTTTGATCTTTCATCGTTTTTTTAACAAATTCACAAACTTCCGCATAATCAATAAACGAACCATTTTTGAACCCATAATCAAAACTTAAATTTACAATAACTCTCTGCCTCTCTTGCCTCTCAAACTCAAGGATTCCTATGATACATTTAAAAGTTAAATCTTCTATATATATTGTCATATTACTTTTTTCTCTTCACCTTTTATAAGTCTTACAATATTTGGAATATGTTTATATAAAATAATAAAAGCTATTAGATACATAGGCACATTCGAACCTATATTTAAACCATCATTTATAAAAATTGAACTAATTATAACAGCAACAAGTCCTAAAAGGCTTGACATTGATGAAATTTTCAACACTTTTGCACAAAGTATCCAAACAATAGCACCAATTAATGTTGCATATGGAATAAGTACAATATAAACTCCAAGTCCTGTAGCTACACCTTTTCCACCCTCTAGTCCTAAGTAAATAGAGTAGCAATGTCCTAAAACACTTAAAACAGCCATTGTCCATAAAGTTTCAGCACTTAAATTAAAAATAAACATTCCTATTAAAAGTAAAATTGTACCTTTTAAAGCATCTAAAATAACAGTTGCTGCACCTAGTTTTTTAGCTAATTTTGGATTTGTTTGCTTCACAACTCTAAGTACATTTGTAGCGCCTATACTTTTACTTCCTTGAGTTTTTATGTCAACACCAGCAAAAGTTTTTGCCAAAATTAAGCCGAAAGGAATAGACCCTATTAAATAGGCTAAAAGATAAAAAATTATATTTTGATTTGTTAAAAAATCCATCAATAACCTTTGTTATTTATTAAAATTAAATGGGATTATAACCAAAAATTTGCTATATTCCCACTTAATAAAAATTTGTAAAGGTTTCATTTTGAATTACAAAGAAGAGATTTTAAAACTAAAAAAAGAGTTAGATGTAGTACTTGTAGCGCACTTTTACCAAAGAGATGAAGTATTTGAACTAGCTGATATAACTGGAGATAGTCTTGAACTAGCAAAAAAAGTTATGGAAAGCGACAAAGAGTTCGTAGTATTTTGTGGTGTAGGGTTTATGGGAGAAAGTGCGAAAATTTTGAATCCTGAAAAAAGAGTTCTAATGCCAAGAATAGCATGCTGTGCAATGGCTAGAATGATAGATGAAGGATATTTTTTAGAAAATCTAAAAAAGATGAATGAAGCTGGAATTTCTAATGATGATATTCTTCCAATAACATACATAAACTCAAGCGCAAGTGTAAAAGCTAGAGTTGGTGAAATGGGAGGAATGGTTTGTACATCTTCAAATGCATACAAAATAATCGAAAAAGGTTTACAATCAGGTAAAAAAATCTTTTTTGTACCTGATAGATGCCTAGGACAAAACTTTGCAAAAAGTTTAGGCCTAAAATCTGCAGTAATTGGTGATGGTACAGATTTAAAAGAGGCTGATATTATTTGCTATAACGGTTTTTGTTCTGTTCACCAACAATTTAATATAGATGACATTGATTTTTATAGAGAAAAATATCCAGGTATTATTGTAGCTGTTCATCCTGAGTGTGATCCAGCTGTTTGTGACAAAGCAGATTTTGTTGGTTCTACTTCACAATTGATAAAATTTATTAAAGAGCTTCCAATTGATCAAAAAGTTGTTGTTGGAACTGAATTTAATATGGTAAATAGATTAAGAGAAAAGAACACATATATTTTAAGCTCAACAAAACCAGAGTGTCCTACTATGAATGAGACAACTTTAGAACATGTTTATTTGACTCTAAAATCGATAAAAGATAATAAAATTAGTGAATTAACAGAGATAAAAGTTGATGAGAAAACAAGATATTGGGCAAAAATAGCACTAGAGAGGATGTTTGAGATATGATACATATAAAGAGATTTGTAAAGCAGGCAATTACTGAGGATAATGGAAGGGGCGATCTATTTTACGATATTGCTCCTGATGGAAATTTTACAGCAAAAATCATCTCAAAAAGTGATGGTATTTTAGCAGGTGTTATGTATGCTGATATTTTAGCAAGAACTGAAAAAATAAAAGTTGAGTTTTTAAAAAAAGATGGTGATGTAATAAAGGCTGGTGATATTTTAGCAAAGCTAGAAGGAAGAGCCTCAAAATTACTTTCAACGGAAAGAACTTTTTTAAATATGCTTCAACACGCAAGTGGAATAGCTACTATGGCAAATAGATTTTCAAGTAAAATTGAAGATTTGAATGTAGTTTTACTTGATACTAGAAAGACAAGACCACATTTAAGAGATTTTGAAAAATATGCTTCAAGAATTGGTGGGGCTATAAATCATAGACTTGGTCTTGATGATTGCTTGATGTTAAAAGACACTCACTTAAGAACAATTGATAATTTGAAAGAGTTTGTAAAAAAAGCTAGAAAAAGAATCTCTTGGGTTACAAAAATAGAAATTGAATGTGAAACTTTTGAACAAGTAAAAGTAGCTATGGATGCAGGTGCTGATATTATTATGTGTGATAATATGAATCCAGTTCAAATTAAAGAAGTTGTGCAGTTTAGAAATAAAAACTATCCTTATATTATGCTTGAAGCTAGTGGAAATATTAATTTAGACACTATAAGAGAGTATGCAAGCACTGGAGTTGATGCTGTTAGTAGTGGAAGTATAATTCACCAGGCAACTTGGCTTGATTTTTCTATGAGAGTTGATTGAATTTGAAAAAAGATTTTATTTTAAACAATAAAATAGATATGAGTTTATACTCAAAAGCTTTAGAATTAATTGAAAAGAGTAGATACATTTTAATAATTACTCATGTAAATCCTGACCCTGATTCTATTGGGTCAGCTCTAGCTTTGTCAAATCTATTTTATGAAAATAAGATTAAACACAAAGTTTTTAATGTAAGTTCAGATTTACCACAAAACCTTGATTTTCTAAATAGATTTGAAAAAATAACAAACATTTTACCACCTTTTTATGACTTAGCAATAAGTCTTGATTGTGGAACATACAAAAGATTAGGTTTTGAAGTACCAAAAGATATACCTTTAATAAATTTTGATCATCATGCTTCAAATGATAATTTTGGAACTATAAACTTAGTTGATCCATATAAAAGTAGTACAGCAGAAATTGTTTTTGAATTCTTTAAGCATAATGGGCTTTATATAACAAAAAACAGTGCAAGCGCTCTTTATACAGGTATTTATGATGACACTTTGGCTTTTTCACTAGGACGTTGTGATGAAGAAACTTTTAAAAAAGTAAACTTCTTGGTTGAATATGGAGCTAGCCCTTCTTTTATTGCAAATAAGCTATTAAGAAGGGATTCTTTGGCAAAATATAGAATAATTCCTAAAGTTTTAGAAAGTCTTGAACTTTATAAAGAGGGTAAAGTTGCATCTATTATTGCTCTTCCTGAATGGTTTAAAAGTACAGGTGCACACAGTAGAGATTGTGAAGATGCTTTAGATATGATTATGAGTATGAGTGTTGTTAAAATTGCATTTTTTACTAGAATTTCAAATGATTCTTGTAGGATTTCTCTTAGATCTAAAGAGGGGATTAATGTATCAAAAATAGCTTCTGTTTTTGGTGGCGGTGGTCATTTTAATGCCGCTGGATGTACAATAGAAATAAAAGATGTATTAGAAGCAAAAAATTTAATATTAAAGGAAATTCTTGAAATATACAAATAAAATTAATTTAAAAAGAATAAGTTTAAATGAGTTGGCAATTTATGCCTCTTTAATTATAGTTTTAGTAGTAGCTGGTTTTGTATTTTTTTCTCCAACTTTTGAAAGAGAAGCACCTGTAGTAAAATTTGAAAATGAGATAGAAGGAAAAGAGATTTACTGGAATTTAAAAACTCCAATAAAAGTATTAATTGCTGAAAAAAGTGGAATAAAATCATTTAAAGCAACTTTTAGTGATGGAACTACAAATATAGAATTAGAAAGTAAAATTCAACCTGAAGATTTAGAAAAAGGTATTTATAGTGTTGAATTAAAAGCTCCAAAAACAACAGAACAAATAAAATCAACAACGGGGACTATAAATATTGAAGTTTCTGATAATAGCCAATGGAATTTTTTCAATGGAAACAAAGCTTTAAAAAATATAAATTTAGTTGTTGATAAAAGAAGTCCTATTATAAATGTTGTTTCGAATTCTTATATGATAAAACAAGGTGGAAGTGGAATTTTAATTGCTGAAATAAATGATGAAAATCTAAAAGATTATTATGTTTCATTTAATGAACAAGAGATTTTTGAAATGTTTCCTTTCCATAAAAAAAATTTTTTTATCTCTATTATTACGTGGCCTATCGATATAAATGAATTTAAAGGTGTAAATATTATTGCAAAAGATAGTGCGGGAAATAAGTCAAGTATGAGAGTTCCTTTTTATATTCAAAGTTTTAAACCAAAAATTGATAGCCTTAAAATTAGTGATGAATTTGTAAATAGTATTAGCAAAAATGTTTTAGAATTAAGTAATGAATCTGTTCCTGATTCAACTGTTGAAGCCTTTGTAAAAGCAAATAAAGAGTTAAGAGAAAAAAATCTAAAAACTATTAAAGATGTTACTAGAAAAAATTTTGCTAAATCTAGTGAAATTCCTTTTGACTTAAAAACATTTACAAGAATGACAAATGCCGCAACTTTTGCAATGTTTGGAGAAAGACGTCACTATTTTTACAATGAAGAAAAAATAGATGAAGCATGGCATTTAGGAATGGACTGGGCAAGTACAAAACAAGCAAATATTTATGTAACAAATCCTGGAAAAGTTATATTTAAAGACTATCTAGGAATATATGGAAATAGTATTATTGTTGACCATGGGTTAGGTATTGCTTCTCTCTATGCTCATACAAGTACACAAAATGTTGAAGTTGGTGATTTTGTAAATACTGGAACACATATTGGAAATACTGGTTCAACAGGCGCTGTATTTGGAGACCACTTACATTTTGGAATATTAATTCAAGGAATAGAAGCAAATCCAAACGAGTGGTTAGATTACAATTGGATAAAATTAAATTTAACAAATACAATTAATAGTGCAATAAAAATTATCGATGGGAACAAGAATGAAACAAAGAACGTTAAGTAAAAGTGTAGAAATTGTAGGAGTTGGTCTTCATAAAGGTGTTCCTGTAAAAATGAAACTAGAACCACTTCCTTCAAACAGTGGAATAATTATTTATAGAAGTGACGCAAGTGTAACTATTCCTCTAAAAAAAGAGTTTGTTGTAGATACAAAAATGGCTACAGTTTTAGGAAAAGATGGAGTTATTGTATCAACAATCGAACATCTTTTATCTGCAATTTATGCTTATGGAATTGATAACTTAAGAATCGTTTTGGACAATGATGAAATACCAATTTTAGATGGAAGTGCTTCTGGATACTGCATGCTAATTGAAGAAGCTGGAATAAAAGAGCAAGAAGAGAGTAAAAAGGTTATAAAAATTAAAAAAGAGGTTGTTGTAACAACTGAAGATGGAAAAAAAGTCGCACTTAAACCATCTAATAGAATTATTTATGATTTTGAAATAAAATTTAATCATCCAGCAATTGGTAGCCAAAAATATCATTTTGACTATTCAATAGAAGAGTATAAAGATAGTATTGCAAAAGCTAGAACTTTTGGATTTTTACATGAAGTTCAATACTTAAGAAGTATTGGTCTGGCTCTTGGTGGTTCTATGGAAAATGCTATAGTTTTGGATGAGACAAAAATTCTAAACCCTGAAGGACTTAGATATGATGATGAGTTTGTAAGACATAAAATACTTGATGCTATAGGTGATATGGCACTTTTAGAATATACAATGATAGGTGAATATGATGCGATTGCAGGAAGTCACCACTTAAATCATCTTTTAACAAAAAAACTTTATGAAGACAAAGAGAATTACGAAATAATTGATCTTGAAGAGGCTAAACATGAAGCTGAGATGTTTGAGCTTGCTTTTGCAAAACAGTTGAGTGAAAATTGATAGAAGTTTTAGTAATTACAATTTCTAATCCTCTTTTAGTAGGTATTTATGAAAATAAAAATCTAATAAAAGAGATATCATTAGATGGCCTAACTTCTGATAAATTACCTATTCTTTTTAAAGATTTATTAAAAGAATTTGATATAAAAAGTATTGCTTATGTAAATACTCCTGGTTCATTTATGTCAATAAAAATTGCTTATATATTTTTGAAAACAATTTGTCAAATAAAAAATATAGATTTTTTAGCAATTGATGGTTTTACTTTTAATCAAAATTCACCTATAAAAGCTTTAGGGAAAAAATACTTTATAAATGACAATGGGCTTGTTAAAGTAGATTTTTTGCAAAATGTTTGTAAAATCCAAGATTTTAAATTACCAAAAAGTGTAGAAAATATTAAATTTTACAAAGATACACTTCCAATATATAATTTACCAGCAGTATAAAAAAGGAGAATATTTGAGAGTAAGCGTTCCAGCTACAAGTGCCAACTTAGGCCCAGGATTTGATTGTTTAGGTTTAGCAGTAGGACTTAAAAATCAAGTAATAATAAGACCATCAAAATTCCATAGTGTATCACTAAAAGGTGAAGGTGCAAATAATCCAGCTCTAAAAGATAACAATATGTTTATTTCTATTTTTAATGACTTTTATCAAAACTTATCAAATAAAAAAAGATCTTTTAGATTTGAATTTTTTAATGAAATCCCTCTTTCAAGAGGTTTAGGAAGTTCTTCAGCAGTTATTGTATCAGCGATTGCTAGTGCTTATGCTATTGAAGGAATAGAACTTGAAAGAAGTAAGCTTTTAAATTTAGCACTAGCTTATGAGAGTCATCCTGATAATATAACACCTGCTGTTATGGGTGGATTCAATGTAGCTACAGTTCAAGATAATGAAGTAAAATATATAAATAAACATATGCCAAAAAGCCTAAAAGCAGTAATTGTTGTACCAAATAGACCAATTTCAACGCAGCTTTCAAGAAAAACTTTACCTTTTAAATATTCAAAAGAGGATACAGTTTTTAATATCTCTCACTCATCACTTTTAACAGCAGCATTTATGAGTGAAAACTGGGAAATGCTAAAACATGCATCTCAAGATGTAGTTCATCAAAAATACAGAATGAAACATATGCCTGAACTTTTTGATGTACAAAAAACAGCCCTAAAAAATGGTGCCTTAATAAGTACATTATCAGGTTCTGGTTCAACTTTATTTTCAATCGCTTATAATCAAGATGCTATGAATCTTGAACAAGCTTTGAAAAATAAGTTTCCACATTTTAGAGTATTTATATTGGATTTTGATAATCAAGGTGTAAAAATTGAGATTTAATAATATCTTTGTGATTAAGAAAAATTTAGGTATAATGTTTGCCTAGTTTAAAAATAATACTAAGAACTTGTGTTTTTTGTAGAGGTAAATATCAGCAAAAAACACTACTTAGATTAAAATGTTTCGAAAAAAAATTATCAAAATATGATAATTTTGGAAGAAGCTTTTATATTTGTAACTCATGTCTTTCCACATTAAACGAGAATACAAATGAAAAAACTTATAAAAAATATGAAAAAACACTTTGTAAAGAGTGTAAAAATAACGACAACTACGTTATACAACTTAAGGAGATTCTAACAGATGTCAGATACAGTAAGAGTTTATGAAATTGCAGAAGAAGCAGGTGCTAGCAGCCAAGATGTTATTGCAAAAGCAAAAGATTTAGGAATAGATTTAAAATCAGCACAAACAGCAGTTTCATATGAGGATGCAGAAGAGATAACTAACTACATACTTACAGGAAAAAGTAAAAAATTAAAACAGAGCGTTCCAGCAAAAGTAGAGAAAGAAAAAGTTATTGGAAAAGAGCTTGAAAAGGCAGTTGAAAAAGAGGAAATTCCTAATATTGAAGTAAAAAAACCTGAAGTAAAGAAAGTTGTGATTTCAAAACCTATACAAAAGACTCCTGTTACAAATCTAGAAGATAATAAAACTCAATCAAAAGAAGAAGATAATAAGATTATTCCTAAAAGAAAAGGTTTAGTTATTATTAAAAAGAAAACTCCAAGAGAAGAAAATATTATAGAAAATAATTTTGATAACAATCAAGAGAAGAAACCTACAAAATCTTTAAGTGACATTTTTGGTCCAGACGACTCAAAAAAAGAGGAACTTAGACAAAGACCAGCAAGTGAAATATTTTCGCAAAAAGCTAAAAAAGAGAAGAAAAAAACTCCTATAAGAGCTCATGAGCATGGGAAAAAAATTGAAGTTATCAAAGCTGATAATGAATTTAGAAGTAGTGATGATTCTCTTTTAGGTGAAGAAATTGTTCTTCTTGACATGGATTTACAAGATAATTTTAAAATTTTTGATGAACCAAAACCAATAAATACAGCAAATCACTCAAGAAGTTCAAAACCAGCAGCATTTGGAAATGTACCAACAGGTCTTCAAAGAGGAAAAAGAAAGAAAAGAATCGTAAGAACTCAAGAAAAAGCTGAAATAACTTCTGTGGCGATACCTGAAGATATTAGAGTTTACGAATTTGCAGAAGCTTGTGGGAAAACTCCTGCCGATGTTATAAAAGTTTTATTTAGCCTAGGAATGATGGTTACAAAAAATGACTTTTTAAAACAAGATGAATTAGAGATTTTGGGTGAAGAGTTTGGAATTGAAGTAACTGTTAAAGATGCTTTAGAAGATGTAAATTATGTTGAAACATATGAAGGTGAAGAAGTTGATACAAGCACATTTGTAACAAGACCACCTGTTGTTACAATTATGGGACACGTTGACCATGGGAAAACGTCTCTTCTTGATAAAATTCGAAGTACAAAAGTTGCTTCAGGAGAAGCAGGAGGAATTACTCAACACATAAATTCTTATACAGTTGTTAAAAATGGGCAAAAAATTACATTTGTTGATACTCCAGGTCACGAAGCATTCTCAGCTATGAGAACAAGAGGTGCTAATGTTACAGATATTATCATTATCGTTGTTGCTGCTGATGATGGAGTTAAAGCTCAAACAGAAGAAGTAATCTCTCATGCAAAAGCAAGTGGTTGTCCAATTATTGTAGCTATGAATAAAATGGATAAAGAATCAGCAAATCCAGACATGGTTAAAGCTCAAATGGCTGAAAGAAATCTAACTCCTGTTGATTGGGGTGGAGATATTGAGTTTATTGGGGTATCAGCAAGAACTGGTGAGGGTGTTGAAGAGTTACTTGAAAATATTTTAATACAAGCTGAACTTTTAGAATTAAAAGCTGATCCTACGGCAAAAGCTAAAGCTACTGTTATTGAAGCTAGTTTAGAAAAAGGAAGAGGTCCAGTTGCAAATGTTATTGTTCAAAATGGAACATTAAGAGTTGGGGATAATATTGTTTGTGATACAACATTTGGTAGAGTAAAAGCAATTACAAATGATATGGGTGAGATTGTAAAAGAGTTAGGACTTAGTGAAACGGGAACTGTTTTAGGTTTAAATGAAGTTCCAACTACCGGTTCAAGCCTTATATCTATGGATAGTGAAAAAGAAGTTAGAGAAATTGCCAATACAAGAGCTGAACACGCTCGTGCTAAAGAATTATCAAAATCTACAAAAGTTTCCTTAGAAGAGATGAGTGGATTAATTGCTGAAGGTAAAATGAAACAGTTACCAGTTATCATAAAAGCTGATGTTGGTGGTTCTTTAGAAGCTATTAAAGGTTCTTTAGAAAAAATTGCAAATGATGAAGTAAAAGTAAAAGTAGTTCATGCAGCTGTTGGTGGAATTACTGAATCTGATATCGTTCTTGCAAGCGCAAGTAGTGGTTGTATTATTTTAGGATTTAATGTAAGACCAACAGGAGCTGTTAAAGCTAAGGCTAAAGCTGATGGTGTTGAAATCAATACATATTCGATCATTTATGATTTACTTGATGATGTTAAAAATGCTCTTTCAGGTATGATGAGTGCCGTAATAAGAGAAGAGAATACTGGTCAAGCAGAAGTTAGAGATACATTCGTTGTTCCTAAAGTTGGAACTGTTGCTGGATGTCTAGTGACTGATGGAAAAGTAATAAGAGGTGGTCATGCAAGAATCATTAGAGATGGTGTTGTGACATATACAGGAAAAATATCATCATTAAAAAGATTTAAAGATGATGTTAAAGAAGTTGCAAATGGATATGAGTGTGGAATTATGTTTGATAAATTCAATGACATAAAAGTTGGAGATTTTATTGAAACATTTATTCAAATTGAAGAAAAAGTTTCTATAGACAAATAATGAAAAGTATAAATCTACAAAGAACAGAATCTTTATTGATGGAGCTAATACCTATGGCTCTGTCATCACTTGCGGATACAAGAATTAACTCTTTACCAATAACTGGTGTAAACTGTAAAAATGGAAAGTATGATGCTATTGTTTATTTTGATGGTAGTGATTATGATAAAGAAGAGATTAAAAGTATTATTGAGGCTCTAAACAAAGCAAATGGAAGAATAAAAACAGATGTATTAGCTAGTACAGGATGGTATAAATGTCCAAATTTTAAATTTGAACTTGATACATCTTTAGAAAAATCTAAACATATTGAAGATCTATTTGCTAAAATAAAAAAATCAAAAAGTAGTAAAGAATGAATTTAGAAGAACAAATTAAATTAATTGTTGAAAATAATGATTTAAAGCTATATGATATTGTTACAACAAAAGAACACGATAGAAATATCTTTAGAGTTATTATTACATCAAAAGATGGTGTAAATTTAGATAAGTGCGCTGAAATCTCAAGACTTATTTCACCATTGCTAGATATTGAAGAACCTTTGAATGGAGTTTATAATCTTGAAGTTAGTTCTCCAGGAATTGAAAGAAAATTAAAGAAAAAAGAGCATTTCATAGCTAGTGTTGGAGAACTTGTAAAAGTTAAAAATTATGAAACAGAAGTTTTTAAAGGTGAACTTTTAAGCGCTGATGATGAAAAAATTATTGTAAAAACTGAATTTGGTGAAGAAGAAGTTAAATACGATAATATTTTAAGTGCTGCTACATATTTTGAGTGGTAAAAGAATATAAACTATGAAAATTGATGATAATTTCTATATGAAATTAGCCATTGATGAGGCGTGGAAATATCAACTTTTAACTTATCCAAATCCAGCAGTTGGATGTGTAATTGTAAAAGATGGAAGACTTTTGGCTATTGAAGCACATAAAGAAGTAGGATTTCCACATGCTGAGATTAATGCTCTCAAAACTGCTTTTTTAACTCAAGATTCAAACTCTATATTAAAAGTAAAAAATTCAAGTCATGAAATTCACGACTTTTTATCTAAAAATCATAATAATTTTTTCAATGATTGTGAAATATATACAACTTTAGAACCTTGTAATCATGAAGGTAAAACACCATCTTGTGCAAAACTTTTAACTCTATTAAAACCTAAAAGAGTCATTATTGGTTCACTTGATATAAATAAAATTGCAAGTGGCGGAATAAAAAATCTAGAAGAGAATAATATAAAAGTTACTTCGAATGTGTTAGAAAAAGAGTGCGAAAATCTTCTTTTACCTTTTAAATCATGGCAAAATAAAACTTGCATATTTTTCAAAATGGCTCAAACAATAAATGGTATGGTTGATGGAAATATTAGTAGCCACAGAGCAAAACTATATATTCACATGTTAAGAGATAAAATAGATTTACTATTAATTGGTGGAAATAGTGTAAGAATTGATAAACCAATACTTGATACAAGATATGTAAAAGGAAAAGAGCCAGATGTTTTTATATATAGTAAAAGTAAGGTTTTTTCTCAAAATATTCCTCTTTTTTCAGTACCAAATAGAAAAGTAATAATAAGCAATGATTTATTCAAAGTTTTAGATTATAAGTTTGTAATGGTTGAAGGAGTTTATAATCTTCTTGATATTTTGAAAGAGAAAATAGACTTTTTTGTACTTATCATCTCTCCAAAAATAAGAGATGGAATAAATGCTTTAAATGCTATAAATGTTGATTTTGAAATACTTCATGAAAACTATTTAGGTGATGAGAAAATCCTTTTTTTAAAAAGAAAAATAGTTAAATAATCTATTTTTCCTGATTAAAATCCAAATTAAATTCTACTTCAATAATATTCTCTTTTTTAATCATATTAATTGGGTAATTAATATTCACAGAATAAAGTTCTTCATTTAAATTTTCTACCAAAGTAAAAAACTCCTTTGGCTCTTTTACCAAAATGTTTATAATATAACTGTACTGTAAATACTCTTTCTTATATTCTCCAATATATCTTATTATTGCATTTTCTGGTAGAAAAATCTTAAGTTGTTCCATAACCCTTTCGTTTGACATAAGCTCATCTTTTAAATATTCTTTATCAAAAATTTTATAGCTTGTATTGAAATTCTTAAAATCTTTTGCTAAAACATGTGCTTTGAAATCTTGTTTTTTACCTTTTTCTATACTTTCAACTTTACTATTTTCAAATATTGATATAAGTAAAGGTCTCATTAAAGCAAGATTTTCTTCATCTTTTGAGAATAGTTCCATTTCAAGACTATTTTTTTCTAATTTAAAGCTATTTATTAAAATACCATCGGCGATTGTATTAAATATGGCTTTTATCTGTTTTTCTATTTTATCATTTAAATTTACATGATCAGGCAAAGTTAAGGAATTATTTGTGGCTACAAACTCTTCTTGTTTTGGAGAAAATCGCTCTTTTAATAAATCAATATCAAGTAATGTATAAAATTTATATAGACCTGCAACTAAAACTGCTAAAAAAATCACAAAATATAAATACTTAAAATCTCGTTTTACTCGTTTTTTTCTAGGTGGCACAAAACTTTTTTGATTTTTCGTATCTCTTGCTAATTCAAAAATTTCTTCATCGATATTTATTGGTGTATAATCAACTTTCAAAAATAAATCTGTAGAAAGTTTTTCTATTTCCGAATTATCTAATTGCTTTTGAGTATACAAAAGTGTAACTTTCTCTATAAATGTATTTTTATGTTTGCCATAAAATTCACTCAATCCATTTTGTATTATTGAATTTAATTCAAAATAATATATTTCATTAAAAAGTTTTTGCGCTTCTAAATCATCATCATAAAAGTGCGTACTTTTTACTGATTGGTATGTTGGCAAATCTACAATCTTATTATCTACAATAATTCCACTACTATTTAAAATTAGGATATATGCTTTATCATTAACTATAAGTGCTAAAAATTCATTTTTACATATATTTTTTTCTACATGTAAATTTAAAATATGAAAAGCTGAATATATATAATCTATACCTGTCTTTACAAAGAAATTTTTAGTTTCAAAAAGTGTAGTTTTTAAAACAGCAATATCATATTCATAATTAAATTTTGCAATCTCACAATCTTTTAATTTTGATGAAAGTTCTTTTGGAACAAGAGATGTTGTGTCACTTAAAAGCAAAGTAGAAATATACGTAAAGTCTATCTCTTCTTGAGAACTATTTAATTTTTGAGCAATATCAACAGGTAAAATGTCATCTTTACAAATAAAATTTGAATTAGTAGTCTCTAAAATTAAATTATTGCTAAATTTTCTATACTCCATTTTTAACTGAGTATCATTTTTAAAAATATTAATATATAAAGACTCTTTTTTAAACATTTTTCCTACTTCATTGTGTGAACTAACATTTTCTCTTTTATTAAAGCCTTTGCATCTTCAAGTTCCATTCCTTGAATACTAAAAGGCTCACTTATATAAAAATCTATTTTACCAAAAGGTTTTGGTAATACAAATTTATCCCAAGAATTAAATTGCCAATATTTAGTTGGGATTGTATTAAAACAAACTATATTTTTTCCACTTTTTTGTGCTATTGCTACTATACCATCTGCAATACTATATCTTGGTCCTCTTGGTCCATCTGGAGTGATAGCTATATCATTTCCTTCTTTTAACACTTTAAGCGCGCTTATAATAACCTTTGCTGCACCTTTAGAGCTTGAACCTCTAATTGATCCAATTCTTAGCATTGCTGCTAATTTTGTTATAGTTTCTCCATCCCTATTTTCACTAATCATGGCTTTTACAATACCATTTTTTCTAAATCCAAAATAATTAAAAATTTGAGAAAGTAAATCACCATGCCACATACAGATTATAAAAGGCTCCTTATCATCACTTTTCGGATGATGATATACTTTTTTATTTGTAAAATATATAAATTTCACTATAAAATATAAAATGTATGGTGCAAAATTTCTTTTAAACTTTTTCCACATTATTAAACAATCTCACCCTTTAAAGAGGTTCTACTGGCATCAGTAATTTTGACATTTACAAACTTTCCAAGAAGCTCATCGCTACCTTTTGTAAAAACTAGAAAATAATTATCAGTATAACCACTTACTTCACCATTTGGTTTTAAACTTTCTATTAAAACATTTACTGTTTTTCCAATCATCAATGGCATACTTTCTTCTAAATATCTTTTATGAAGTTCGATTAGCTCTTCTAATCTAGCACTACCAGTTTCATCATCAATTTCTTGATCTTTTAAATCTAAAGCCTTTGTTCCTGGTCTTGGAGAGTATTTAAAATTAAAAATTTGATCAAATTTAACTTGTTTTACAACATCTAAAGTATCTTCAAAATCTTCTCTAGTTTCTCCAGGAAATGCAACAATTATATCGGTTGTTATTCTTAAGTCGGGAATTAAACTTCTTAATTTTTGGGCTCTATTTAAAAACCACTCTTTTGTATAGCCTCTTTTCATAGCTTTTAAAATAGCTGTTGAACCACTTTGAAGAGGCATGTGAATACATTTTGAAATTTTTGGATTTCTTGCAAACTCTTCAATAAACTCATCATCCATATGCAAAGGATGAGGAGATGTAAATCTTATTCTTTCTAAACCTTCAATTTTTGAAACATCTTGAAGTAGTTTTGTAAAGCTATATTTCTCTCTATTATCACTAAATCTTTTACCGTAAGAGTTTACATTTTGTCCTAAAAGAGCAACTTCTACTGCACCATTATCAACTGCTTTTTGAATCTGAGACACAATCATTTCAGGAGGTATTGATATCTCATCTCCTCTTGTGCTTGGAACTATGCAATATGTACACTCTTTGTCACATCCTACAGATATATTTACACTTGTTCTATAGCTATTATTTTTTGCTATTGCAAATTCATATTGAGAATCATCATTTGATATTGAAACTTCAACAGAACCTTTTACATCAACAACATCTTTGATTTTAGAAATATTTCTAGCACCTAAAACAAAATCAACATAAGGCGCTCTTTTTATAATATCTTTTCCTAAATGTGAAGCTGTGCATCCACAAACCCCAATTTTTGCACCATCTTTTTTCTTTTTATTAAATTGTCCAATTTCTGAAAAAAGTTTTTGAACAGGTCTTTCTCTAACTGAACAAGTATTAATAATAATCAAATCTGCATCTTCAATGTTTTGTGTGGCTGTATAACCTTTATGTTTTTCTAACTCAGCTTGAATATGCTTACTATCAGTGTCATTCATTTGACACCCTAATGTTTGTATAAATAGTTTTTTACTCATCTCTTAGTAACACTTAGTTTTTAAAGTGCATGAACCTCATACATATACTCATCATCAGCTAAACCATATTTTATCTCTCTAAAATAAACATTAAATCCATCTTTTTCCAAGGCATCAACCAAAGCCATCATGTCTTTGTGTGAGTTGTCTCTATCGAAATAAAAGATTTTTTGTTTATCTTTTGCTAATTCCTCTTTAATTTTTTCTAATTGAGCCTTTTTTGGCTTCTCATTCAACTCTTTTCTTGCAAATAATAATTCCATTTATTAAACCTTTTTTTTGATAATTGATTATACATTTTATTTAAAAATTGCTTTAATTTCTATAAAAGGCTATTTTGGATAGAATCCCTGTCTACAGCTTACATTGAAAATCAAATTTAACATTTCAATGTCACAAAAACTAAGGATAATCATGGATAAAATTATAGATATTTTAGATTCAATAGCCTATGAAAAAGGTTTAAAAATTGATGATGTTGAAAATGCATTAAAAGAGGCTTTAATAAAAACTGCACAAAAAATGGTAGACCATACTTTAATTTTTGATGCAAAAATAGATAGAACAAATAAAAAATTAGTTCTTCTTCAAAAAATAGAAGTAATTGCAGATGAAGATAGAAGACTTTTTGGTGATGCTAAAGATGAAGAGGGAAATTTAATCAATAGCGAGAACTATATTAGTATTGATGCTGCAAAGGATATTAACAAAGATTTAGAAATTGGAGACTTTTTAAGTTATGAGTTAGAATTCGAAAATATGGGGAGAAATGCAGCAACAATTCTTTCAAGCAATTTTGAATTTAGACTTCAAAGATTTGTAGAAGAAAATATCCTTTCAAAATATAAAGAAAAAATTGGAAAAACTGTATCTGGAGTTGTTTCAAGAGTTGATAAAAATGAAAGTACTTTTATAGAAATTGGAGAAATAAAAGGTGTCCTCCAAAGAAAAAATAGAATTAAAGGTGAAAAATTTAAAGTTGGAGATACTTTAAAAGCTGTTGTGAAAGGTGTAAATATTGATAAAAATTTGGGTCTTATTATTGAATTATCAAGAACTAGTCCAAAATTTTTAGAAAATCTTTTAGCGCTTGAAGTACCCGAATTAAAAGATGAAAAAATCAAAATTGAAGCTAGTGCTAGAATTCCAGGAACTAGATCAAAAATTGCACTTTCAACTACAAGTGAGCAAATTGATCCAATTGGAGCAATTGTTGGAGTAAAAGGTGTTAGAATAAATGCTGTTTCTGCTCAACTTAATAAAGAGAGTATCGATTGTGTTGAGTTTTCTACAATTCCTGAAATGTTTGTAGCAAGATCACTAAGCCCTGCTTTAGTAAATAGTGTTAAAATTGAAGCTGAGCCAAAAAATGGTGAAAAAGGTAAAGCAATAGTTACAATAAATAGCGACCAAAAATCTAAAGCTATTGGAAAAGATGGTTTAAACATTAGATTAGCTTCAATGCTTACAAAATATGATATAGAGTTAGTTGAAGTTGCTTCAATGACTCAAAGTATCTCTTCTTTAGATAAAAATAATAATGAAACAGAAGAGAAAATAACTGATACATCAAGTCTTGAGGCATTATTTAAATAGTATGAAAAATATATATTTTTATGACTCATCAAAGAAAGCAAAAGTTGAATTTATACCTTTAAAAAAAGATATTATAAAAATTTATGTGTGTGGTCCAACTGTTTATGATAATTCTCATTTAGGTCATGCAAGAAGTGCAATAGCTTTTGATTTACTTCATAGAGTATTAAAAGCAAATGGATATGAAGTAATTTTTGCAAAAAATTTTACTGATATTGATGATAAAATTATTAAAAAGATGAATGAAGAAAACAAATCTTTGGAAGAAATTACAAGTTTTTATATAAATAACTACAAAAGCGACATGGAAGCATTGAATATTTTACCGAATACATTTGAGCCAAAAGCTACAGAAAATCTTGAAGCTATGCAAGAGATGATAGAAGATTTACTTTCAAAAGATATTGCATATAAAACAGATGATAGTGTATATTTTGATGTATCAAAAGATATTTTTTATGGAACATTATCAAATCAAGCTAGTGATGATAATTCAATAGCAAGAGTTGAAATAAACAAAGAAAAAAGAAATAGTTCAGACTTTGCTCTTTGGAAATTTGAAAAAACAAATGATGTTTCTTACGTTTCAAGTTTTGGTAAAGGAAGACCTGGATGGCATATTGAGTGCAGTGCTATGATAAAAAAACACTTAGCTTATAAAGATGAGCCTTTTCAGATTGATATTCACTGTGGAGGAGCTGATTTACTTTTTCCACATCACGAGAATGAAGCCAGTCAAACTAGATGTTCAACTGGTCAAAATCTGGCAAAATATTGGATGCACAACGGTTTTGTGAATATAAATGGTGAAAAAATGAGTAAATCTCTTGGTAATTCATTTTTCTTAAAAGATGTTTTAAAATCATATAGTGGTGAAGTTATAAGATTTTACCTGCTAAGCACTTCATATAGAACAAATATAAACTTCAATGAAGAAGATTTACTAGCATCTAAAAAAAGATTAGATAAGCTTTATAGAGTTAAAAAAAGAGTTTATTCTGTTGCTTCTTCAAATATTAATAAGCAATTCCAAGATTCTATCCTTGATGCTTTAAATGATGATTTAAATACAGCTTTAGCCCTTTCCGTAATAGACGAATTTATAAATAATTCAAATGACAGTTTAGATAAAAATCAAAAAGACAAATCTTTAAAACAAGAGATTATTGCAAATATTATTTTTATTGAAAATGTATTGGGTTTTGGTGGAACCGATGCTTACGAGTATTTTCAATTTGGAATAGATAATAATACTAAAAACAAAATTGAAGAGCTTATAGAAAAAAGAACTAAAGCAAAGGAAGAAAAAGATTTTGCAAAAGCAGATAGTATAAGAGAAGAGTTATCTAATATGAATATATCTATTATGGACACTCCATCTGGTGTGGTTTGGGAATATAGATAATCTAATTAGTTAGCAATAAAAAAAGGGAAGAGTTAAAACCCTTCCCTTTTTTTGTACCTATTTTTAAATATTATAAAAACGTTCTTGCGTATGCAGTATCAGAAACATTTTGAGTATCAACAACGTATGGAACTAATGCCATGTGTCTTGCTCTTTTAATTGCTTTTTCCACCATTTCTTGAGCATTTTTAGAGTTTCCAGTAAGTCTTCTAGGCATAATTTTACCTCTTTCACTCATAGAAATTTTTAATAACTCAGTATTTTTATAATCAATGAAATCAACTTTCATCTCAGTATATTTACAAGATTTTTTTCCGTATTTTCTTCTTTCTGCCATTTTTTATCCTTTATTCTAGAACGGTATTTCATCGTCTTCGATATCGATTTCAGGTACCCTTTGTTCAAAATTTTGTTTTTGTGAACTTGTAGCACCACCAAAATTATCATAAGAATTTTGATTGTTATATTGATTTTGTGGAATTTGGTTATTGCTTTGATTATATGAACCCTGATTAGAGTTATAATTTCCACCTTCACTAGCACCTTTTGAATCTAGCATTTTCATTTCGTCAACTCTTAAAGAGTGTCTATTTCTTGTAGATCCATCTTGTGCAGTCCACTGCTCAAAAACAAGTCTTCCTTCTACTAAAACTTTAGAACCTTTTTTTAAGTACTGATTAGCGATTTCAGCTGATCTTCCAAAAAAGTTAATGTCTAAAAAGCAAACTTCTTCTTTTTGTTCACCATTTTGAGACTTATACTTATATGAAGTTGCAATTGCACTTTTAGAAACAGCAGTCCCCGAAGGCAAATATCTTAACTCAATATCTCTTGTTAAGTTTCCAACCATAATCACTTTATTATACATATCAAGGTTCCTTTATTCAACTATTTAGAAGCTTTTTTTGTAGCCTCATCGCTCATTTTTGTCCAAGAAGCAACTTCTTTTTTTGATTCAAATTTAATAAAAATAAATCTAATTAAATCTTCATTATTTCTATAATTTCTTTCAATTTCAGCAATTGCAGCAGCTGGTGCTCTAAAGTAAATTACATAATAGTAACCTCTTTTTTGCTTCTCGATTTCATAAGCTAACTCTTTGATACCGATATTGTCAGTAGAAACGATTTCTGCACCATTTTTTTCAAATAGAGCTTTAATTCCTTCTAATTGTGCTACAGTCTCTTCTTCAGTTAATGTAGGCTTTAAGATAAACATTGTTTCATAATGTTTTAATTTTGACATTTATTCTCCTTATAGATTGTGCCGATTTTCTTTACACTTCCCATTTTTCATCAGCAAGGATTTATTTTTTGTAAAGTTTCGGATTTTATCTAAATAAAACTGTAAATTTTCTTAGACTTGCTTGTAAGTATAAATTTATATTATCTATTTTTCCTATTTTAAGCTCTAATTCTAAGCTCAAAAGATAGTTTAAAATTTCTTCAAAATCTTGTGGTTTTCTATTTATTGCTAGTTTTGATTTTTTCTCCCAAATATTCTTTGGAGGAATATATCCTAAAATCTCTTTTGGATTTGCTTGTCCAAAACTTCTAGCATAAGAACTAATCATAAAAAGTTGTTGAACAAATGAAGTAATCTGATTTAATATAAAAATCTCATTTGTTCCTTCTTCTAAAATTCTAGCTAAATCATCACTTATATTTTTTCCACTAAGTAAATCATGCAAGAAATCTTCAAAATTAACACTAGCCATTCCAAAACAATTTGAATCTACAACGTTTATTGTGACAAGTTCATTTAAAACTGCAAGTTTTTTTAAATCATTCACACATAAAGCCAAATCCATTTTGTGCATGAAATAAAGATGACTTAGAGAATTAAGTTCATATTTCATACCCAAATTCTTTGCTTCAAATTCCAAAAAATTTATGGCTTCATTATCACTTGGCTGAAAGAACCTAACAAAAGCAGATTTTGTCTTTTCAGAAAAACTACTCTCCATAGTTTTAAAATCAGCATCTCCCAAACAAGCAATTATAAGCCTACTACTAGGATTTGTATTACATGCTTCAATCAAAGAATCTAGTTCTTTTTTGAGAATTTTTTTATCTATTTTTATTAATAAAATATTACTATTTGCAAATAATGAAGATTGTAGAAGCTTATTTTTAGCATCTTTAAAATCATATTCATCAAAATATAATTTTTCTACATCATCACCTTGCGCTAAAACCTTAGCAATATCCAAAGCGTATCTTTCAATCAAATAGATACTCTGACCATAAAACATATAAGATTTGTAAATTTTATTTTGCCTGAGGCAATTATCGAATTCATTTTTATACATGCTAGGATAATACCCTAAATTTACTTTTAATATAATTTTTCAGTTTAACAAAAACCATCCTATAAAGAATAGCTTAAACGGTTAGGCTATTTTTTAGGGCGTGCT
>CAYLKG010000029.1:0-21682 GCA_964384195.1 uncultured Aliarcobacter sp.
ATAATAATATCTATGATGAACTGTTTGATGAAGTAAATAAACAATTAAGTATTAAAGGATTTATTGCAAATAGTGGAAAAGATGTTCTTGTTGATGCAACACTTGTAAAATCGAATAATAATAGAATAAAAGATAAAAGCTTTGAAGAGAGAACAAAAAGTCAAATTAGAATTGAAAATGATAATAAACAAATAGATAGCCAAATAGAAGAAGAGTTAAGAAAAACTAAACCTTCAGCAAAAATACCTAGGAAGTTTATTGATGGATCAAAATAGCATTTATTTCAAACAAGTACAACTACTTATTGAAGTTTTGCTGCATACGCCGGAACCATTCGGACATTTTTAGGAGATTAAAATGGATACAAAAATTTTTGAAAGATTATTATCAAGCGTAAAAGAGACAAATAAAATCATAAAAGGCGAAAAAGAGCCTAGCAGAAAATTTATTTTTGAAGAGCCAAACCCAAAAGATATAAGAGCAAAATTATCTTTAACTCAAGAAAAATTTGCTGAACTTATGAATATAAGTGTGCATACTCTTAGAAATTGGGAACAAGGAAGAAGAAATCCAGAAGGACCAGCGAAAGTCCTATTAAATATTGTAAAAAACTATTCTGAAATAATACTAGGAAAATATTAATTCACTTTTTATAAATTTTTCACAATGAAATTAAATACTGCATAAAATATTATCATTAAATAAAAATCATAAAACCTTTTTTTAATACATTATTATATGTATAATAGTGTATTAAAAAACACCACTTATTTATTAAAATTATTCTTTTAAATCTAAGAATACTCACTAATTTTTAATTCAATAAAAAAATTCTACAGAAAAAAACTAAAATCTTTTGAGAAAAAGTTTTAGAAAGTGAAGTTAGCAGAGCAAGAGAATAAAATTTGTCCATTTTTGGGATGTAAATACCTATCTCTGCATTACATAAAATTTAGATTTGAAACAAAATTTATAAATTGTAATTTTTATAGTAATTTATTAACAACTATTAAGTATTTATTTTATACCATTCAAAATATGAATTTCAACACAAGAGAAAATAATATTTTTAAGGGGCTTATTTTGACAGAGTTAGATTTAATAGTTTTAAGAAAATTAAGTCAAGCTACTAATCAAAAATTATTATCACAAGATATAGGTATTAGTGTAGGAAAAGTTAATTATATTATTAATGCACTAGTAGAGAAGGGCTTTGTAAAAGCCACTAGATTTGTGAACTCAAAAAATAAAATCCAATATAAATATATATTAACTCCTGATGGAATAGTTGAAAAAGTAAATCTAACAAAAATTTTCATAGAAAGAAAAAAAGCTGAATATGAAGAGTTACAAAAAGAGTTAGAATTTTATGAAAGTATATAAAATAAAGGAGTGAAATAAATGAAAGGCATAATCCTAGCAGGTGGAAGTGGAACAAGATTGTATCCAATCACAAAAGGTGTTAGTAAACAATTAGTTCCAATTTATGATAAACCTATGATTTATTATCCTTTGTCTGTCTTAATGCTTGCTGGTATTAAAGAAGTACTTATTATTACAACTCCTCAAGATCAACCAAGCTTTGTTAACCTTTTAGGTGATGGAAAAGATTTAGGAATGAGATTTGAATATGTAGTTCAACCAAGCCCAGATGGTTTAGCTCAAGCATTTATTTTAGGTGAAAAATTCCTAAATGGTGATGATGCTTGTCTAGTTCTTGGTGATAATATCTTCTATGGTCATGGTTTAACTGAACTATTAGCTAAAAGTATAAAAAATGCTAAAGATGAAAATAAAGCAACTGTGTTTGGTTACTATGTTAGTGACCCGCAAAGATATGGAGTAGCAGAATTTAATGATAGTGGTGATGTAATCTCTATTGAAGAGAAACCAACAAACCCTAAATCAAACTACGCAGTTGTTGGATTATATTTCTACCCTTCTGATGTTGTAAAAAAAGCTAAAGATGTAAAACCAAGTAACCGTGGTGAATTAGAAATCACAACACTAAATCAAGATTACCTTAATGAAAATAGATTAAAAGTTGAACTAATGGGAAGAGGGTACGCTTGGCTTGATACAGGAACTCATGAAAGCTTATTAGAAGCTAGTTCTTTTATTCAAACTATTGAGAATAGACAAAGCCTAAAAGTAGCATGTTTAGAAGAGATAGCATATGAAATGGGATATATAAGTAGGGAAAAACTTCTTGAACTTGCAGAACCATTAAAGAAGAACCAATATGGTCAATATCTAATCTCTAGAGCAAATCAACCAAGAAGGATGAAATAATATGCAGTTTACAAGAACAGCTATTCCTGATGTTGTTATAATTGAACCAAAAGTTCATGGTGACAGTCGTGGTTACTTTGTTGAAACATTTAGAGCTGATAAACTAGAAGAATTCTTAGGATTTAAAATAAACTTCTGCCAAGATAATGAAAGTAAATCTAGCAAAGGAGTTCTTCGAGGACTTCATTATCAATTACCTCCATACTCACAAACAAAACTAGTACGAGTTATTCAAGGAAGAGTTTTAGATGTTGCAGTTGATATTAGAAAAAACTCTCCTACGTTTGGACAACATGTAGCCGTGGAATTAAGTGCAGAGAATAAAAAACAACTACTAGTTCCAAGAGGATTTGCTCATGGATTTGTAGTACTTGAAGATGATACAATCTTTGCATATAAAGTAGATAACTACTATAGAGCTGAATGTGATAGAGGAATAGCATTTGATGATAAAAATCTAAATATAGATTGGATTTTAAATCATAATGAATTAAACTTATCTGCTAAAGATATAAAACAACCAAAACTAAATGAAACAAATGATTTATTTGAATTTGGAGTAAATTATTATGCCTAATTCAAATTGTGTTTCTAATTCTAACTCTTGCTCTAATTTAAATCCTAATACTTATAATATCTTAGTAACAGGTTCAAATGGTCAAGTTGGATCTGAAATAAAAGAACTTGCTTCAAATTACTCTTATAACTTTTTCTTTACAACAAGAAATGATATAGATATCACTTCAAAAGATGATATAAGAAACTTCTGCCAAACAAATAATATAAATGTAATTATTAACTGTGCAGCATACACAGCAGTTGATAAAGCTGAAAGTGATGAAATAAATGCAGATTTAGTAAATAGAAAAGCTGTTAAAAAACTTTCAATCATTGCTAAAGAGCTAAATATAAAATTAATTCATATTTCTACAGATTATGTATTTGATGGTAAAAACTTTAAACCATATGTTGAAGAGTATAAAACAAATCCACAATCAGTTTATGGTAAATCAAAACTTGATGGTGAAAATGAAATGATAAATATAAATCCATTAAACTCTATAATTATTAGAACTTCATGGGTTTATTCATACTATGGAAATAATTTTGTAAAAACAATGTTAAGACTTGGAAAGGAAAAAGAAGAACTAGGTGTAATATTTGATCAAGTTGGAACTCCAACTTATGCAAAGCATCTAGCACAGACTATTCTTGATATCATTCCACAAATACAAAACTCTAAAGTTGAAATATATAACTACTCAAATGAGGGAGTTCTTTCTTGGTATGATTTTGCAAAAGATATAATGGAATTAGCAAATCTAAATTGTAAAGTGAAACCAATAGAAACATTTCAATATCCAACACCAGCAAAGAGACCTCATTTTTCTTTATTAAATAAGAAAAAAATAAAAGAGAAATTTAATATAGAAATACCATACTATAAAGATGGACTAATTGATTGTCTTAAAAGACTAGAAGTAATAAAATAGTAAATATAAAAACAAACTAAGGGGAAAATGTAATAGATGTTCAATAACAATAATAAGACAATACTACTAACTGGAACTGCAGGATTTATTGGTTCAAACTTTGTACCATACTTTCTTGAAAAATATCCAAACTATAATCTAGTAAATCTTGATCTTTTAACTTATGCTGGAAATCTTGATAATCTAAAAGAGTGTGAAACAAATCCTAACTATAAATTTATTAAAGGTGATATTTGTAATAGAGAATTAGTTGAATTCATATTTTCTGAATATGATATCTCTGGTGTTATTCACTTTGCAGCTGAATCTCATGTAGATAACTCTATTAAAAATCCAGGTGTATTTGTACAAACAAATGTGAATGGAACATTTACACTAATTGATGTAGCTTATAAATATTGGATGACTAAACCGTTTAGTTATAAAGATAAATATAAAAACTCAAGATTTCATCATATAAGTACTGATGAAGTATATGGAACACTATCAGATAACCCAAATGACCTTTTCACTGAAAAAACACCATACGCTCCAAACTCACCTTACTCTGCAAGCAAAGCTTCATCTGATATGATTATTAGAGCTTATAATGAAACATATGGATTAAATACAGTTATTACAAACTGTTCAAATAATTATGGTCCAAAACAACATGATGAAAAACTAATTCCTACAATTATTAGAAATGCTCTAAATAATAATCCAATTCCAATATATGGTGATGGAAAAAATATAAGAGATTGGTTGTATGTTCTTGATCATTGTAAAGGAATAGATTTAGTTTACCATAATGGTAAAACAGGAGAAACATATAATATTGGTGGAAGAAATGAAAGAACAAATCTTCAAATAGTAAATACTATTACAACTATATTAGATCAAAGAGTTCCAAAACAAGATAAATCTTCTTATAAAGAACAAATAACTTTCGTAGAAGATAGAGCAGGACATGATAGAAGATATGCAATAGATGCAACAAAGTTAGAAAATGAACTTGGATGGATTGCAGATGAAAACTTTGATACTGGTATAGTGAAAACTATTGAGTGGTATTTGAGTAAATTTAAAAATATTGTACTTGGTTAAGATGTCAATAAAGAAAAAATTTATTTATAATTTTATAAGCTCTATTTTACCAATAATTTTTGGAATTTTTATAATACCAATACTTATTAAGAATATTGGTATTGAACGATTTGGAATGTTGACAATAGCTTGGATGATTATTGGTTATTTTGGTTTATTAGACATGGGATTAGGACGTTCACTAACGCAAAAGGTTGCTTCTAGAATAGGAGCTTCAAATTTAAATAATTTAAGATTTTTAATTTTTATAATTATACTAATATTATTTTTTATTGGAATTTTAACTGCGAGTATGATTTATTTTTTTTCAGAAACTCTAATAGTTAATATTTTCAATATTAGTAGTGAATATCATGATGAAACTATTGTAGGTATGGTATGGCTATCATTATCTATACCATTTGTGCTAATATCAACTGGACTTTTAGGTGTACTTGAAGGACAGCAAGATTTTGTAAAAGTCGCTTTTGTTAGGGCTCCCTTAGGTATATTAATGATGCTTTTCCCTTTAATAATAGTTCAATTTACTAATTCGCTACAATGGATACTATGTTCATTGTTTTTTGTTAGATTACTTGTGTCTGTACTACTAATAATTTTAGTTAGTATTTCAACTAGAACATATGTAGGAAATAAAATTGATATTAAGGAGTTAACATCTATTTTTAAATTTGGAGGATGGGTATTTATAAGTAATTTAATAAGTCCTATAATGGTTTATTTTGATAGATTTTACATTGCTTCAATTTTAAGTGTATCAGTAGTTGCGTATTATACTACACCTTTTGATGTTTTAATTAAAATATTAGTTATTCCATATGCTCTTGTTTCTGTAATGTTTAGTACTTTTTCAACTCATTGGAGTTGCAACAACGATTTAGTAGAAAAGTATTTTAAAAAATCTCTACTTGCAATTATTATAGTTATGTTTCCAATAATTTTGATTGCTTATTTATTTGCTTTTGAGGCAATGAGTTTATGGTTAGGTGATAGTTTTGCAATACAAAGCTATGAGATTCTCAGAGTTTTATCTGTTGGGATATTTTTCAACGCTCTAGGAATGATTCCTTTTGCTTTCATACAGTCAATAGGAAAACCAGATCTTACGGCAAAAATTCATTTAATTGAATTACCTGTGTATGTTTTATTGATTTATGTATTTATAAAACAATATGGATTAATTGGTGCAGCATATGCATGGACATTTAGAACATTTTTAGATACAACAATTTTATATTATATTTCAATGAAAAAATTTAAACTTAAAGGGAAAAAATAAATATGAAAAAAGAACTGGCTATTGCTTTTGTAATATATAATCCCAATGAATTCTTTGCTGAAAGAGTACAACTTCTTTTACATGAAGATTATTATATATACATATATAATAATTCTAATGATTATCAAATGTTAAATCAGATAGTAAGTAATAATCATATTATTTATGTAACCAATAAAGGAAATGATGGATTAGGATATGGTATAAATAATTTAGCTAAAAGAGCATATGATGATGGGTTTGAATCTTTATTGTTTTTTGATCAAGATACAGGTTTTAACTTTGAAACACTTAGATTTATTCGAAAGGCATACTCTGAAAATAAAGATAATTTTCATAATGTCGCAGTAATAAATTTTAATAATTTATATAATAAATCTCAAGAGTTGTTTAAAAAAACAGATTTAGTAATTAATAGTGGTAGTTTATTTATTTTGAAAAATTTAGAAATTATGGGTTGGCATGATAAAACGTTTTTTGTCGATGGAGTAGATTATAAATTTTGTGTAGATGCGAAAATTAAAAAGTTTGAAATTTTAAGTGTAACATCAACTCCTGGATTTGATCATATATCAGAACAAGATGATTCTGATTATAAAATATTTGGAAAATTATATAGATTTAGAAAATATTCTTCATTTCGTGTTAAAGACTATATAAAATCAAGTATAAGGTTGATAATATATGCATTTAAAAATAAGGAATTTAAATATTCATATATTTTTTCGAAATATTTATTTTATTATATAGTTGTTCAATCTTATGTTAGATGTTTCGAATTAGTTACAAAAAGGAAAAAAAATGATTAATAAAATTGAAAAGGCACTATTTACTGTATGTAATTTAGCATATTTACCAAAAGCTCTTGCTTTAGCGGAAAGTGTTTTGGAAAATGAAGGCATTAAAATTAAAATTTATTTATTTGATAAAAAGGTTGATGGAGAATTACCAAATAATATTGCAGATTTTATTTGGATTGAAGATTTAAAAATTGAAGATTTATATATTTATGCATTTAAATATGATATCACTGAATTTAGCACTTCATTGAAACCTTATATAGCAATAAATTTGCTTAAAGAATATGAAAAGGTTATGTTTCTAGATCCTGATACCTATTTATTCAATTCATTAGATAGTTTATGGAATATACTTGAAAATAATAGTGTTTTACTCACTCCTCACTATATAACACCCAAAGAAGATAGTGATGTAGGTATGATGCGTTTTGGTTCATTTAATTTGGGTTTTTTTGGTGTAAACAACAGTAGTGAATCTCATAGATTTCTAAATTGGTGGAATGAGAGATGTTTAAATTTATGTTATTTTGAAACTCAATTTGGTTTATCAACTGATCAAAAATGGATAAGTATTGCACCTTGTTTTTTCCCTGATTTATATATTTCCTTTGATTTAGGCAATAATGTAGCATTTTGGAATGCTCATGAACGAAAAATTACAAAAGATTCAACTGGAAGATACATGGTTAATGGGAAATTTTATTTGAATTTTTTTCATTTTAGTTCTTTTGATGAAAAAAATCCTGAATTACTAAGCAAAAGACCTTTTTCCGATAAACATTTAAAAAGAGAAGATTTACTTGAATTGAGTTTAATTTATCTAAAAGTACTAGAAAAATACAAATTACCTATAAGTAAGACACCTTATGGGTTTGATTTTATGTCTAACGGAACTTATATTTCACCAACATTGAGAAAAGCTTATGCGGCAATATATACTGATTTACCAAAAAATCATAATCCTTTTGATTTTGAATCATATATGGGAAAATTTGCTAAAAAAAATTACTTGATTGAAAAAAATAAACAATTTGTCCCTGAAGGTTTTTCTTCTTTAGAAAAAAATAGAAACAAATTATTAGTTTTAAATAAGTTTTTAAAAATGATTTTATTTATTGTAGGTCCTAATAGATTTTCAAACTTATCTAGACTTTTAGTTTTTTTATCTAGTTATAGAATAAATAAAGATTTATGGAAGAAATAAATGCTTTTTAAAAAGTATAAATTAATAAATCCAATGCTTGTAATTTTTATGTTGTTAATAAGTAACATTCTATTACATTTTTTATTTCCTAATATTTATGGTCCTATTAAAATTGAAATAATTTTAATTATTTTAATATATTTAGTATCATTTTTTTTTGGATTTTATTTTGTTTATTCAATATTTATAAAAAAAAAGATACATTTCTATCAGTGTTATAACCGAGAACTAATTTTTAATAGAAAGTATGTATTAATTTATTATTTGGTTTTAATAATTACATCATATTTATTATATCAGGAGATTATAAATAGTGGTGTTATGGGAATTATGGAATATAGATTGCTTGTTAATAATAACTTTTTAGAGAAAGGCACATTATTTTGGATTCTTAGAATATTTTCATTATTGTTTTTTATAAGTTTAATTAATTTTATTTACTCTAAAACAATTCTTCAAAGTTATTGGTGGGCGTTTTTATGTTTATACACTTCTTTAATTACAACTGGTAGAAATTATTTATTATTCTTTTTTTTGACTTTATTTATAACAATAATAAATGGTAAAAATGTTATAACTAAATTAATTATAGGATTTGTATTTTTTATTCTTTTATTTGCTACTTATGCAATTCTTTTTAACAAAATAGGAGAAAATGAATCTATATTATTAGGTTCTTTACATTCTTTAATTAGTTATTTTACAGTACCTTTATATGGTTTATCTCAGATATTTGAAGAAAAAAACTTAGGAAGTATTATGTTATTATCTGAAGGTGTTTTGAATCTTTTAAATATTCCTCATGAAGCAGTTCCACCTATGGATTATACAAAAGAGCCATTTGTAACTAATGTTTACACATTATTTTTCCCAATTTATTATGATTTGAGTTATTTTGGTATAGTTTTTTTTGGTATAGTTTATGGTTTTATTCATAAGTTATTATATATAAAAGCAAGATACGGAGGAATTTGGTTATATTTATATTGTATATCATTGTATCCATTATTTATGACTGTATTTCACGATACTTATTTAAGTTCGATTGGTTTATGGGCTGTAGCATTATTAGCATTATTATTATTTAAAGAAAACAGGAGTTTAAATGTTCAAAAATAAAATATTATTAATTACTGGTGGAACAGGATCTTTTGGAAATGCAGTTCTTCGTAATTTTTTAAATACAGATATAAAAGAGATAAGAATTTTTTCTCGTGATGAATTAAAACAAGATGATATGAGAAAAAAATACAACAATGATAAACTTAAATTTTATTTGGGTGATGTAAGAGATATTAACTCTTTAGATGATGCGATTAGAGGTGTTGATTATATTTTTCATGCAGCTGCTCTTAAACAAGTACCATCATGTGAGTTTTACCCTATGCAAGCTGTTCAAACAAATGTTGTTGGTACTGAAAATGTTCTAAATGTAGCTATAAAATATAAAGTGAAAAATATTGTAGTTCTTAGTACAGATAAAGCTGTATATCCAATAAATGCTATGGGCATAAGCAAAGCTATGATGGAAAAAGTAGCTGTAGCAAAAAGTAGAAATTTAAATGATAATGAAACAGTTATTTCTTGTACAAGATACGGAAATGTTATGGCAAGTAGGGGTTCTGTAATACCTTTATTTATAAATCAAATAAGAAAAGGTATGGATATAACAATAACAGATCCAAATATGACTAGATTTATGATGAGTTTAGATGATGCTGTGGATTTAGTTATGTTTGCATTTAAAAATGCAAGAAATGGTGATATATTTGTACAAAAGGCACCAGCTTGTACAGTTGAACTTCTTGCAAATACTTTAAAAAATATGTTAGGAAAACCAAAACATAAAATAAACATCATTGGTACAAGACATGGTGAGAAACTTTATGAAACGCTTCTTACAAGAGAAGAGATGGTTCATGCAGTTGATATGGAAGGATATTATAGAATTCCTGCAGATACAAGAGATTTAAACTATAACAAATTTGTTGAGAGTGGAGAAGCAGTTGTTACTGAAGCTGGAGATTATCATTCTCATAATACAAAACAGTTAAGTGAATTTGAACTAAAAGAGATGCTAGTGAAACTAACTGAAATACAAGCTGATTTAAAAGAATTTGGAGTAATTAAATGAAAATTTTAATTACAGGTTCAGAAGGTTTTATTGCAAAAAATTTGATAGAGCATTTAAAAAGAGATGAAAATTTAAAATTATATTTATACAGTAAAAAAGATTCTTTAAATATTTTAGAATCTTATGTAAAAGAAGTTGACTTTATATTCCATCTTGCAGGCGTTAATAGACCAAAAGATAATAGTGAATTTTATGAAGGAAATGGTAATTTAACTAAAACTATAGTTAAAATATTAAAAGAAAACAATAAAAAAACTTCTATTTTACTGTCATCATCAATTCAATCAGATTTAGATAATGACTATGGAAAAAGTAAATTAGAAGCCGAAAAAGTTATTATAGATTATTCTAATTCAACTGGAGCTAAAGTATTTATATATAAATTACCAAATGTATTTGGAAAATGGTCAAAACCAAATTACAATAGTGTTATTTCAACTTGGTGTCACAATATTGCGAATGGTTTAGGTATACAAATTAATGATGAAAAAGTAGAGTTAAATCTAGTTTACGTTGATGATATTATTAAATCTTTTATTCAACAATTAAAAATTGAAAAAATAAAAGATTATTATGTAAAAGTAGAAACAATCTATAAAAAAAGTTTAGGTGAAATAAGAGATTTGCTATTTTCATTTAGAGACAATCGGACAACTTTAGTTATTCCAAATGTTGCTTTTGGTTTTGAAAGAGCTTTGTACGCAACATATTTGAGCTATTTAAATACAAATAATTTTTCATATATTTTAAATGGGCATAAAGATGATAGAGGAACTTTTTATGAGATATTAAAAACACTTGATAGTGGACAGTTTTCTTTATCTACAACAGCACCAGGAATTATAAGGGGAAATCATTATCATCATACTAAAAATGAAAAGTTTTTGGTAGTACATGGAGAAGCTTTAATTGAATTTAGGCATATTGTTACGAATGAGATTATTTCTTATCTAGTAAGTGATAAAAAAATGGAAATAGTTGAAATGATACCTGGATATACACATAATATTAAAAATATTGGTGATGAAGAGATGATTTTACTTTTGTGGGCAAATGAGACATTTGATCAAAACAATCCTGATACATATTTTTTAGAGGTAAGAAATGATAAATAATTCTATAAAAAAATTAAAGGTAATGACTATAGTTGGTACAAGACCAGAAATTATAAGGTTATCTGCTGTTATTGCTAAACTTGAAGAATCAAATGCAATCGAACATATTTTAGTACATACGGGACAAAATTATGATTATGAGTTAAATGAAGTATTTTTTAATGATTTTAATCTAAGAAAACCTGATTATTTTTTAAATGCTGCAGGTGGTGGAGCATGTGAGACAATTGGTAAAATATTTATAGCAATAGATCCTATATTAGAAAAAGAGAATCCTGAAGCGGTCTTGATTTTGGGGGATACAAATAGTTGTCTTTGTGCAATTCCTGCAAAAAAAAGAAAAATACCTATTTTTCACATGGAAGCTGGAAATAGATGTTTTGATCAAAGAGTTCCTGAAGAAACAAATAGAAAAATAGTAGATCATACCGCAGATATAAATCTTACATATAGTGATATTGCAAGAGAATATTTACTTAAAGAAGGATTACCTGCAGATAGAATAATAAAAATAGGTTCTCCAATGTTTGAAGTAATTAATAAAAAATTAGATGATATTAATAGTTCTAAAGTACTTGAAGAATTGAATTTAACAAAAAGTGGATATATTGTAGTTTCAGCACATAGAGAAGAGAACATAAGTTCTGACAAAAATTTTTTAAATTTAGTTGATACTTTAAATACAATAGCAGATATTTATAAACTTCCTATTATTGTTTCAACGCATCCTAGAACTAGAAATAAAATAAATCAATTAAATGTAGAGTTTAATTCTCTAGTTCAATTAATGAAACCATTAGGTTTTAATGACTATGTGAAACTACAAAAAGAGGCAAAAGTAGTTTTAAGTGATAGTGGAACAATAAGTGAAGAATCTTCAATTTTAGGTTTTCAAGCATTAAATATTAGAGAAGCTCATGAAAGACCTGAAGCTATGGAAGAAGCAAGTGTTATGATGGTAGGACTTGAGAAAACAAGAATATTACAAGGATTAGAAGTATTATTAACACAAAATGACAAAACCTTAAGAAAAGTTGCTGATTATAGCATGCCAAATGTTTCGGATAAAGTTTTGAGAATAATTTTGTCTTATACTGATTATGTAAATAAAACGGTTTGGAAGAAAAATTAAAATATGAAGGTCTTGTTTTTATTTATATCTTACCCTGACAATCCTAATAGTAGTAGTTTAACTAAAGATTTATCGGATCAATTTTATGAAAATGGAGAAGATGTTTATGTGGCTACTATAAGAGAAAAAAAGTTCAAAAAAGATACAGAACTCTCTAAAGAGAAAGGTGTAAATGTATTACGAGTAAAAAGTGGTAATATGTTTAATAATGTTTCAAAATTTCAAAAACTTTTTACAATGATGACAATTAATAAAAGTATATTGAACCAGATCAAAAAACATTGGGGAGATATAAAATTTGATTTAATTGTTGGAACTACACCTTATATGGCAAATGCTAAATTGATTGGTGGCTTGAAGAGTTATTATAGATGCCCTTCTTTTTTAATACTTTGGGATTTGTTTCCTCAAAATGCAAAAGATTTAGGATTAATAAAAAATAAATATTTATTTAGTTTTTTTAAAAATCAGGAGAAAAAGAATTTAAAAAGTTTTGACTATGTAGGATGCATGTCTCAAGGTAATATGGATTATGTAAAAAATAATTATGATTTTGTAGATAATAAGAAATTATGTTTATTTCCATTATGGAGTAAAATAAAAGAAGAGATTATTTCAGATAAGAATTTGTTTAGAAATAAGTACAATTTTAAACATGATGATTTTATTCTAGTATTTGGTGGAAATATGGGGAAACCTCAAAACTTAAAAAATGTTTTGAAGCTAGCATCAGAAGTAAAAAAATATAAACAAATAAAATTTCTTTTTGTTGGTCAGGGAACAGAAGTAAGTAATTTAAAAGAATTATCTTTGAGTATGAAATTAAATAACGTAGTATTTAAAGATTATGTACCAAGAGATGACTATGAAAAATTGATAGCATCTTGTGATATAGGAATAGTAAGCCTGGATCCACGATTTACTGTTCCAAATTTTCCTTCAAAAACTATAGATTATTTAAAATTAGGATTGCCAATATTAGCCGCAGTTGATAAATGTGCTTTTAGTGATTATGGAAAATTATTAGAAAATGATATGAAAGCGGGTTTATGTTGTGAATCTACAGATATGCAGAAATATAAAGAAAATTTATTAGAGTTATTTATTAATAAAAACTTATATATAGAGTTGTCTTTAAACGGAAGAAATTATTATGAAAATTTTTTCAATGTAGAGAATAATTACAAAATTATAAAAAATATAGTGGATAAAATTAATGATTAAATTACTATTTGACAAAACTTTAGCATTGTTTTTAATAATTCTTTTTTCACCGATTTATTTAATAGTAAGTCTTTTAATCTATAAAAAAATGGGAAGCCCAATATTATTTAGGCAAAAACGTCCTGGGTATAAAAAAAAGATATTCGGTATATATAAATTTCGTACTATGACAAATGAAAAAGATGAGTTTGGAAATTTGCTTCCAGATGAAAAAAGACTTGTAGGAATTGGAAAATTTATAAGAAGCACAAGTTTAGATGAACTTCCACAACTTTTTAATGTATTAAAAGGTGAAATGAGCTTTGTGGGTCCTAGACCACTTCTAATAGAATATCTTGATTTATATAATGACAAACAAAAAAGAAGACATAATGTAAAGCCAGGTATTACAGGTTGGGCACAAGTAAATGGGCGAAATGCAATATCTTGGGAACAAAAATTTGATTATGATGTTTGGTATGTAGATAATCAATCCTTTTGGTTGGATATAAAGATACTTTGGATGACTTTTTTAAAGGTTCTAAAAAGAAGTGATATAAGCTCCGATACTCATGTGACGATGGAAAAATTTGAAGGTAGTAAAAAATGATAAAAAATATTTTAATAACAAGTGCAGGCAGAAGAGTAAGTTTAGTAAAAAACTTTCAAGAAACTCTTAAACAATTTAATCCAGATGGAAAAGTTTTTACAACGGATATGAATCCTACTTTAAGTAGTGCGTGTCAAATATCAGATGGTTATTTAAAAGTTCCAAGAGTTACAGATAAAAATTATTTAACTATTTTAAAAGAATATTGTATTGCCAATGAAATATCTATAGTACTACCTACTATAGATACAGAACTTCATATTTTGTCTTATGTAAAAGATGACTTTTTAAAAGATGGTATATTTTTAGCAATATCTTCAAGCAACATTTGTGAGACTTTTTATCTTAAAGATTCTACTGAAAAGTTTTTTGTAGAAAATGGACTAGATACACCTAGAAGTGTAAATGATATCAGAACATGTAACTATCCTATATTTGCTAAGCTTAATAACTCATCATGTTCTATAGGTGCACAAATAGTTCATAGTCTAAAAATAGCAGAAGAATTGTCTTCCGATAAAAACTATGTGTTTCAAGAATTCATTCAAGGAGATGAGTTTACCGTAGATACTTTTATAGATAAAAATAATCAAGTTATATCTATAGTTCCTAGACAAAGATTAGAAGTGAGAGCTGGAGAAGTAAGTAAAGCGAAAGCTGTAAAAGATCAAAGAATCATACAAGCTATAAGAGAATTCTGTACTAAGCTAAATGGAGCTTATGGATGTATTACTATTCAGCTATTTAGAACAGATGAAAGAATCGTATTTATAGAGATAAATCCAAGGTTTGGTGGTGGATATCCTTTAAGTCCAAAAGCTGGAGCAAATTTTGCAGAATACTTGATAAAAGACTATTTAGGTGAGAAGTTAGAGTATAGTGAAGATTGGAATGATAATACTATCATGCTTAGGTATGATGCAGAGGTAATAATAGATGGTAATAGTATTTGATCTTGATGATACACTTTATGATGAAGTGGAATTTGTAAAAAGTGGGTTTAAAGAGATATCAAACTATCTAAAAGATGAAAAGTATTATAATTTTATGTGTGAAGTTTTTGAATCTGAAGGCAGTGGGAAAGTTTTTGATAGCTTAATAAAAGAGTTTAGTTTAGATGTAAATATCAATAAACTAATTGAAATTTATAGATTTCATAAACCGATTATAACATTATCTATTGATAGTTTAGGGATTTTGAAATACGCAAAAGAATTCAAAACTGCACTTATAAGCGATGGACACTATGTAATGCAAAGAAATAAATTTGATTCTTTAGGATTAGATGAGTTTATAGAGTATCCAATATTTACGGATTTTTATCAGACAAAGAAGCCTGAGCTAAAACCATATCAGATGGTTATGGAAAAGTTTGGTAATGAAAAAAAGTTTGTATATATTTCAGATAATCCAAAAAAAGATTTTATAGCGGTAAAAGAACTTGGATGGACAGGAATAAGATATAAAAACTCAGTTGGAATATATAGAGATTTTGAGAATAATACAGATTATGAAGTTGAAAAAAGAGAAGATATCATAAATATTTTAAGGAGTTTAAGTAATGAATAAAAGAATTTTTTTAAGTGCACCACATATGAGTGGAAATGAAATAAAATATATTGAAAAGGTGTTTGAAAGTAACTATATAGCACCATTAGGTGAATATGTAAATAAATTTGAAGATAGTATTAAAAATTATACAAAATCACAAAATGCTCTTGCAGTTACTAGTGGAACAGCTGCTATTCATTTGGCTCTTAGAGTTTTGGGAGTTGGTGAAGGTGATGATGTATTGGCTTCAACTTTTACATTTATAGGTTCAGTAAATGCCATTCTGTATCAAAATGCAAATGCTATATTTATAGATAGTGATGAAGAAACTTGGAATTTATGTCCAAAACTTTTAAATAAATATCTTTGTGAATGTGAAAAAAAACCAAAAGCTTTAATAGTAACACATCTTTATGGACAGTGTGCAAATATTCAAAAAATTGCTGATATTTGTAAGCTCAACGGAGTGTATCTTATAGAAGATGCAGCTGAAAGTTTGGGAGCAATTTGTAATGGTAAACATACAGGAACTTTTGGAGATTTTGGTATATATAGTTTTAATGGAAATAAAATTCTAACTACAAGTGGTGGTGGAATGCTTGTATCTTCAAGTAAAGAGTGGATTGAAAAAGCTAAATTTTATTCAACTCAAGCAAAAGAACCATTTATTCATTATGAGCATGTAGAATATGGATACAACTATAGAATGTCAAATGTTTTAGCAGCTATTGGTGTTGGACAAATGGAAGTTATAGAGGATAGAGTTTTAAAAAAGAGAGAAATATTTGAATGGTACAGAGAATTTTTAGGAGATATAAAAGAAATAACATTTATGCCGGAACTTGAAAATAGCCGAGGAAATAGATGGCTTACTGCAATTACTTTTGAAAAAAGTGATTATAATAAAATAATGAAAGCATTAGATGAAGTAAATGTTGAATCAAGACCATTATGGAAACCTATGCATATGCAAAAATTATTTGAAAATTCAAAATCAGTTTTAAATGGAGTTAGTGAAGAACTTTTTAATAAAGGTCTATGTTTAGCAAGTAGTACAACAATGACAAAAGATGATGTAAAAATGATTTGTGAAGTTATTATAAATAATTTGGATAAATAGATGCTAAGTGACAAACGATTTTTAGGGATAATTGTAAGTGTAGTTATATCTACTTTTTCACTTTTTTTAGTTTCATTTTTAATATCTAAAGATATTACAATGATAATTTTAGCCATAATTTTAGCTACTAGGTTAACTGCATCATTTTTACTTTTTGATGACTATAAGTTATCTTGGTCAAAAGCTTCTACAAAAACTGGACTTATAAAAATAGTTTTAGCAGTTATTGCTTTTTTAGTTTATATGCCTATCTTATACTATATTTATGGAGTTTCTTTCAATATTTTATTTGTAGATTTGATTTTTTATACATTTATTACAAATATTTTAGTCTATGTTTATAAATACTATCATTCAGTAAAAGGAAATAAAAAAACAAAAACTTTTGTAATCTATGGAGCTGGAAAAGCTGGACTTCAACTACAAAGAGAGTTTTTAAATACTGAATATAAGTTGTTATGCTTCATAGATGATGATGAGATTTTACAACACAGAAGTATAGATGGAATATCTATTTTCTCAAAAGAAAAATATTTGTCAAACTTTAAGAATACAAAATCCGATCTTATGATTATTGCTATGCCTTCAGCACAAAAAGAGCAAATAACTAAAATTTATGATTCTATGCAAGAAAAGTTTGAAATAATTAAAATTCTTCCTTCAATCAATAAGATTTTAAGGAATGAAGATTTTTCAAAACAGTTAAAAGATATAGAGGTTGAAGATTTACTTGCACGACATCCAAAAGATTTAGATAAAAAACAAATAGAAAATTTTATAAAAGATAAAGTTGTTTTAATAACTGGAGCAGGTGGAAGTATAGGAAGTGAAATAAGTAGACAATGTAAACTTTTTGGTGCAGAACAGCTTATTTTACTTGATCATAGTGAATTTAATCTATACTCTATAACTGAAGAGTTAAAAGGAGCCAATGTTGTTCCTGTTATGCAGACAGTTAGAAAATTAGAATTTTTAGAAAATACATTTGAAAAATATAAACCACAAATTGTAATACATGCAGCTGCATACAAGCATGTGCCTTTGGTTGAACATAATATTCTTGAAGGGATTTCAAACAATATCATTGGAACAAAAAACTGTATAGATGTTTCTATAAAATATGGAGTTGAAAAATTTGTTTTAATATCTACAGATAAAGCAGTTCGACCTACAAATGTAATGGGAACAACTAAACGAATTTGTGAGCTCTATGCTCAAAATGTTGATTCAAAAAGTACGGAAATTGTAGCTGTTAGATTTGGAAATGTATTAGGTAGTAGTGGAAGTGTAATTCCAAAATTCAAAGCTCAGATTGAAGCAGGTAAAAATATTACAGTTACTCATCCAGATATTACAAGATACTTTATGTTAATTCCTGAAGCTTGTGAACTTGTACTTCAAGCTGCAAGTATAGGAAAAGGTGGAGAGATCTTTATTCTTGATATGGGTGAACCTATAAAAATTGTAGATTTAGCTAAAAAGATGATAGATCTTAGTGGAAGAAATGAAATTCAAATAGAGTTTTGTGGATTGAGACCTGGTGAAAAGCTTTATGAAGAATTACTGATAAATGATAGTGATAAAAAAACACAATATGAATCAATAACCGTTGCTAGCCCAACAATATTTGATATAAATGAATTAAACAAAAAAATTGAAGAACTTTTGGTTTGTGAAGATAAAATTACAAAATTAAAAGAAATAGTTCCAGAATTTGATCATAAAGCTAATTAGTTTATTACCATTTTTTATAGTACATAACTAATAATTAAGTTAATATTGATTTTGATATAATATTATCTAAAAAGCAAGGAAAGTTAAACATGCAAGAAAACAAAATATTAGATGAAGATGAAATAGATTTAAGAGAATTATTTAAAACGATTTGGGAGAAAAGATTTTTTATAATTATTTTTACTTTTACAATAACTTTAATTTCTTTTATTTATGTTTTATTGAAAAATCCAATATCTATTTATCAAGGAAGTTTAAATATTCAAATAGGAGAAATACAAAGTGAAACTTTTGGAAATAAGATCATAGAATCACCCAAAAATTTATCCTATGTCTTAGGAATAGAATTTCCTGTTAATTCAGTTATTGTAAAAGGAACAACTTCTATACTTGAAATTAAGTATTCAAATGTAGATAAATTAAAAATAAAAACTATTTTAGAAGATGTTAAAAATTTTGTTGTAACAAAACATGAAAATGAAACTTCTTTTTATAAAAATAAAATTATGACAAAACAAATTGGAGATATTAAAATATCAGACGAAGCTATAAACAAACCTAAAAAAGCTCTAATAGTTACGGTTGCTTTTGTAACAGGATTTATTCTTTCAATATTTTTGGTATTTTTTATTCAATTTATTCAAAGTGTGAAAAAAGAGATTTAATTTTTTTCATACTTTTATTATTTAACTTCAAAAATAAAATCAAAAAACCTTAATATTTACGATATGTTGAATTATTATATACTTGAATTATATTATAAAAGCGTTTATAATATATTATCACATTCTATACAAGAATGTGATTAATATTTAAGTTTATTTATTTTATAATAATGTCGATAAATAGGCTTTTTCAAACTACTTTATAAAAACTAAATTTTTTTATAATTTAAATTTTCTTAAAAAAAGGAAGTTTCCATGCAACTAAAAGATAAAAATGAGACTTTGAGTACATCACTTTACAGATGGAGTTTAGATTTTAATGAAAATCTAGAACTTGACAATAAAGATGGTAAGACTATTGAAAATTATATGAATGTTGTAAATAAACTAATCGAATATGTTGCAATTAATAAAATTATTGATGAACAGAGCTTTGAAGATATAGATGATAGATTTTTTAGAAGATATTTTTATTATAGAGATGAAGAGCATATAAATAAAACTGGGAAAAGTCTAAAATCTTCAACAAAACAAAATGATAAAAAAGTGTTGATTATATTTTTTAACTATATAGAAGAGGAAAATGATAATAAATTTGAATTTCAGATTAAGTGGAAAAAAATAAAATTTCCAACTGAGAATAAAGAGATTGATTACTTAAAACCGGAGCTTATATCAAGTTTTTTACAATACTTAAGTAAACAACAAAAAGTTGAAAAATCTGAATTCTCTTTTACTTTATCATTTTGTTTTAAATTAGCTTTGTACGGTGGAGTAAGAGCTAGTGAAATTTGTAATTTAAGCCTAAATAATTTTGGAAAACCTTATGTTTCAAAAGAATCAAAAACAAAATTAATACCTTTAACAATAAAAGGAAAAGCAAGAACTCTTTATACAAATCCAATTCCGTATGAGTATATAAAAAATGAATTTAATTTTTTTACTAAAATAAAAACAGAAAATGAAAAATTATTTTATTCAAAAACTGGCTTACCTTTGGATAGAGTAAAGCTCTATAGATATTTTGAGGAGATATCAAAAAAATTGAATTTAGGTAAAAAAGGAATACACATAATTAGAAGAACATTTGCTACAAACTTATCAGAAGCTGGAGTAGATTTAATACATATTCAAAATTTGATGAGACATAAGGATATTAAAACTACTACTATTTATACAGCTAGAAGTCAAAGTCGAATGGAAGAAGCAGTTTCAAGATTGTGAGTTATTGGAATTTTTGACAACAACTGAAGAAAAAGCCAACCCCCTACCATGTCCAACTGTATAGAAGAATACCATATTATTTTAAAGAATTTAACTACTCAGTTGGTAGTGTTCAGGATTCTGTGTCAGCATTAGATAATTCCTAAAATTCTATCATAAATTTAAACTATCATCAAGCCGTCCTTCAAAGTGGATGGCTAGTTGAGACAGGGTTAAACTCCAATTTCTAATTGGCATTGTCCATTTTTGTTCGGCATTTTTTATTCCCATAAACAGTAATTTTAGTAAGCTATCATCATTTGGGAAAGCCCCTTTAGTCTTAGTTAAAGTTCTAAATTGTCTATGTACTGATTCAATAATATTTGTTGTATAAATTACTCTTCTTATATCTTCTGGATATTGGAAATAAACTGTTAAATTTTCCCATTTATTTCTCCAAGATTTAAAAACAATAGGATATTTCTTACCCCATTTTTCTTCAAGTTTATCAAGTTCATAAAGTGCTTCCTCTTTTGTAAAAGCTTGATATACTGCTTTTAATTCTTGAGCAAATTCTTTTTGATTTAAAGATCCAATATATTTGATTGAGTTTCTTATTTGATGAACTATACAAAGTTGAACTTGTGTATTTGGAAATACAGTATTAATTGCTTCAGGAAATCCTTTTAGACCATCAACAGAAGCAATAAGAATATCTTTAACACCACGTTTTGTAAATCTGTTAGAACTTGTAGCCAGAATTTTGCTCCTTCACTCTCATTTAAGTAAAGTCCTAATACCTCTTTTTTCCCATCAACTCTAACACCTAAAACCGTATAAAAAGCTTTAGATATATATTTACCATCTTCTTTTACTTTATAATGTATTGCATCAAGAAACACAAATGGATATACAGCTTCCAGTGGTCTTGTTTTCCACTCATTTAGCATTGGTATGATTTTATCTGTTACAGCACTTATTGTAGCTTTTGAGAAGCCTACACAATATAGATAATGGTGCAACTAATAGAAAAGGTTTGAAATATGCAAAATATGTAAAAC
>CAYLKG010000030.1:0-21675 GCA_964384195.1 uncultured Aliarcobacter sp.
CTTGAGCTTGTTCTGGATTTATTTTGAGTTCATGAGTTGTAAACTGTTTTAACTCATGCATATGGCTATCTTTGCATCCTGGATGAGCAGCAATTAGATAATATGTTAAAAACTGTTTTTTACCTGTCTCTTTATTTAGTTCATCGAACATTCTTTTAAATTCAATAAGTGATTGTTTTCCAGGTTTTCCCATATGATGAAGTACTTCATCACTTGTGTGTTCAGGAGCTATTTTCATCTGTCCTGAAATATGATGGTCAATTATTTCTTTTAGATACTCTTTTCCATGATTTTTATCAGCAGCAATAAAGTCATATCTAATTCCAGAAGCTATAAACGCTTTTTTAACTCCTGGAACAGCTCTAATATCTTTTAAAAGTTGTATGTTTCTGCTATGATTTACATTCATAGTACGGCAAAGTCTATGAGCATCTACACATCTTTTATTATCAATACAAGTTCCTAAATTCATCTTCTTTTTACACTCATAACCATACATATTTGCAGTTGGTCCACCAACATCTGAGATTATTCCTTTGAAATCTTTTAGTGTTGTAAAATGTTTTGCTTCACTTATAATATTTTGCTCACTTCTTGTTCGTATGGTTCTGCCTTGATGAGCTGCAATTGCACAGTAGTTACACTCTCCCCAACATCCATGATGAGTCATAATTGAAAACTTTATAGTTTCCAAAGCTTTAACTTTTCCATCTTTTGCATGATATGGATGTAAATCTCTTTGATATGGGAAAGATGCTATTTTATCCATCTCTGTTTCTTCTAAATAACGACTAGGAGGATTTTGGATTAGGTATCTTCCATCTACTTCTTGACGAAGACCTTTTGAATACATAGGGTCATTATTGTCATAAAATGTCCTAAACAAATCTATATATTTTTCTTTGTCACTTAGGCATTCTTTGTGAGAAGGAATTTGTATATACTCTTTTACAGGCTCTTTTGAGATATAACAAAGACCAGGAATAGTTCTTACATCTTTTCCCTCTTTTAAATAAAGCCCTAAATCTATTATTGCTTGCTCACCCATACCATAAACCATATAATCAGCTTTTGCATCAAAAAGTATAGGTTTTCTAAGATTATTTGACCAATAATCATAGTGAGTAAGCCTTCGTAAAGATGCTTCAATTCCACCTAAAACAATAGGAACAGTGTTTTTAAAATATCTTCTAATAAGATTTGTATAGACTAAAGTAGCACGGTCTGGTCTTTTGTTGTTTTTTCCACCAGGAGTGTAATCATCATCATTTCTAAATTTTTTAGTTGCAGTATAGTTTGAAACCATAGAGTCAATACTTCCACCACTAACTCCCCAAAAAAGCTTTGGTTTACCTAATCTTTTAATATCAATATCACTATTAACATCTGGTTGCCCAATTATTCCAACCCTAAGTCCAATATCTTCTAAGATTCTTCCAACAACAGCAATTCCCATAAAAGGTGAGTCTATATATGCATCTCCTGTTATTAAAACAACATCAAGCTCATCCCAGCCACGTTGTTTCATCTCCTCTTTTGTTGTTGGTAGAAATTTATTTAATTTGCTCATCAATCTTCTTTTTTAATAATGTAATATCCACATTATGCCCAAATAGGTTTTATGAAGTGATTTAATTTAAGTAGTTTGTATCTTTTGCGTAAAGAGAAATTATTTTCTCTTTACAGCTTTTGCATTTGGTAAATCTGTGATTGTTCCTTCAAAAATCTCAGCAGCCATACCAATAGATTCGTGTAGAGTTGGATGCGCATGAATTGTAAGAGCTATATCTTCAGCATCACAATCCATCTCAAGAGCTAGTGAAATTTCACCTAAAAGCTCTCCAGCATTTTCTCCTACAATTGCCCCTCCAATTAGTTGGTGAGTATCTTTGTTGAAGATTAATTTTGTCATACCAGTAGATGAAACATCACTAGCTAATGCTCTTCCACTTGCACTCCATGGAAAAGTTGAAACTTCATAGTTTATTCCAGCTTTTTTAGCTTCAATTTCAGTCATTCCTGCCCAAGCAATTTCAGGGAATGTATATGCAATTGAAGGAATTTGTTTTGGTTCAAAATAAACTTTATGACCAGCAATTACTTCAGCAGCAACATGCCCTTCATGAACAGCTTTATGTGCAAGCATTGGTTGACCTATAATATCTCCAATAGCAAAAATATGAGGAACTTTTGTTCTAAGTTGAGAATCAACTTTGATTAATCCTTGTTCATTTACTTCAACATTTGTATTTTCAAGACCAAGTTTATTTCCATTTGCACTTCTTCCAAGAGCAACTAAAACAGCATCATATAAAATTCCTTCTTTAGGTGCATTGTCACCTTTGAACTCTACATAAATACCATCTGGTTTTGGAATGATACTTTGAGTTTGAGTTTTATACATAATATTAAATCTATTTGAGTTTGCTTTTGTATAAAGTTTTATCAAATCAGCATCTGTTCCAGTCATTAGTTGTTCACCTCTAATTGCAACATCAACTTGGCTTCCTAGCGTTGAGTAAACTGTACCCATTTCAAGACCAATAATTCCTCCACCAAGAATTAGAAGTTTTTTAGGAACCTCTTTTACCTCTAAAGCATTTGTTGAATCCCAAATTCTCGGGTCTTCATGTGGAATAAATGACATTTTAGAACTTTGACTTCCAGCAGCAACAATACAATAATCAAAAGTTACTTTTGTTTTTTCACCATTTGTAAGCTCTACTTCAACGCTATGTTCATCTGAAAATTTAGCATATCCTTGAATATGCTCAACTTTTCTCATTTTTGCCATTGCATCTAATCCACCAGTTAGTTTTTTTACAACTCCACTTTTGTATTCAGCAACTTTTTTAATATCTATTTTTGGGCTTTCATAAAATATTCCAGCTTTTTCTATATGTTTTGCTTCTTCTATAACTTTTGCAACATGTAAAAGTGCTTTTGAAGGAATACATCCAACATTTAAGCAAACTCCACCCAAAGTAGGGTGTCGTTCAACAATTACAGTTTGTAAACCTAAATCAGCGCATCTAAAAGCAGCCGAGTAACCACCAGGTCCCGCACCAATAACTAAAACTTGAGTTTTAACTTCAGTCATTTTAAACTCCTTATAGACTTAACAATCTAATATCACTTAAAAGTTGTGATACAGTTGTTGTAAATCTAGCACCATCAGCACCATCTATTACTTTGTGGTCATAAGATAAGCTTAATGGAAGCATTAATCTTGGTTTAAAATCTTTACCATCAAAAATTGGTTTAATAGAAGATTTTGAGATTCCTAAAATTGCAACTTCAGGAGCATTTATAATTGGTGTAAAGTATGTTCCACCAATTCCACCTAGACTTGAGATTGTAAAACATCCACCACTCATATCATTTGATGTTAGTTTTCCATCTCTTGCTTTTGCTGATAACTCAGCTAATTCAATAGCAATTTGTTTGAATCCTTTTTTATCAACATCTTTAAGAACTGGAACTAATAGTCCATTTGGTGTATCAACTGCAACACCAATGTTATAGTACTGTTTCATAATTAGCTCTTGACCATCACTACTTAAGCTTGAGTTGAATTTTGGATGAATAGCTAAAGCTTTTGCAACAGCTTTAATAATAAATACTAAAGGTGAAAGTTTGAAATCTTTTGCTAGTTGATTTTGTTCTTTTCTAAACTCTTCAAGTTCTGTAATATCAGCTTCATCAAATTGTGTAACATGAGGAGCTGATAGATAGTTTTTATGTAAAAATGGTCCAGATATTTTTTGAACTCTACTTAATTCAACTCTATTTACTTTTCCAAATTGTGAGAAATCTATCTCTTTTGATTCAGGAAGATTGAATCCAAAACCAATATTTGAAGCAGTTGCAGGTTTATTTAGTTGCTCTTTAACATAAGCTTTTATATCTTCAACTAAAATTCTTCCTTTATTTCCACTACCTTTTACAAAACCTAAATCAACTCCAAACTCTCTTGCTACTTTTCTCACACTTGGACTTGCATAAACTTTTGTTGCTTTTTTAGATAATACTTTACTATCTTCAACTTCAACTACTCTTGCTGCTACTTCTTGAATAGTTGGTTTAGAAGTAGTATCTTTTTCAACAGTTGTAGGAGTTGAACTTGCAGCAAATGTTGGAGTTGGAACTTTATCTTCAATTACAACAGTTTTTATAACTTTTGCAATTAAATCTCCACTATTGATTTTTTGACCTTTTTGTACAAAAATCTCAATAACTTCTCCACCAAATGGTGCTGGAACATCCATAGAAGCTTTTTCAGTTTCTAAAGTGATAATGCTACAATCTTTTACAAGAATATCTCCCACATGAATCATAACATCAATCAAATCAACATCTTTTTCAGCACCCAAATCAGGAACTCTAACCTCTTCAACAACTGATTTTATAGTTTGTTCTTTTACAAATTGTGGAGGAGTTGAGACAGCAACTTCTTCTTTTGGCTCTTCAACTTTTGAAGCAGTAGCTACAACTTCATCTGCTTGAGTGCTATTTGCTTCAACTTCATCTGTTGCTTCAACTCTTGCAATTAAGTCACCACTATTTACCTTGTCACCAACTTTTACTAAAATTTCAACAATTTTACCTTTATATGGAGTTGGAACATCCATAGAAGCTTTTTCAGTCTCTAATGTAATAAGCCCATCTTCTACTTCAACACTATCTCCAATTTTTACCATTAAGTCGATTAAATCAACATCTTTATCAGCACCTAAATCTGGAATAAAAACATCATATATTTTTGCCATTTTTTACTCCTTATGCTTTTCTTGGATTGATTCTATTTGCATCAATCTCATATTTTTTCATAGCTTCAAGAGCCACTTTTTTATCAATTTTCCCATTTTTAGAAAGTTCAGCTAATGTTGTATAAACGATAAAGTTTGTATCAACTTCAAAGAATTTTCTTAAATTTGCTCTACTATCACTTCTTCCAAAACCATCTGTTCCTAAAGCTTTGAAGCTTCCTTTAATATAAGGTCTTAGTTGCTCAGAATAAGCTTTTATATAATCAGTTGCACTAATAATAACAGTGTCACTATCACTTCCTAAAACTTTTTCAACATAAGGAATTAAAGGTGTTTTATCTAAATTTAGAAGATTTTCTCTTTCAATATCTTGAGCTTCTCTTGTTAATTCATTATAAGAAGTAACAGAGTAAATATCTACTTTAATATTATATTCACTTGATAAAATTTCAGCTGCTTTAATAGCTTCTTGGAAGATTGAACCTGAACCTAAAAGTTTAACTTTGAAATCATTTTTTGCTTCAAAAGTTTTAACTTTGTAAATCCCTTTTATAATTCCCTCTTCAACACCTTGTGGCATTGCAGGTTGTACATAGTTTTCATTTAAAGTTGTAATATAGTAGAAAATATCCTCTTGTTTTTCACCATACATTCTATCAATACCATCTTTTACAATAACTGCAACTTCATAACCATAAGTTGGATCGTACGTAATACAGTTTGGAATAGTGTTTGCTAAAATATGAGAGTGTCCATCTTCGTGCTGTAATCCTTCTCCATTTAGTGTAGTTCTACCACTAGTTCCACCTACTAGGAATCCTCTTGCTTTTTGATCACCAGCTGCGTAACATAAATCTCCAGTTCTTTGGAATCCAAACATAGAGTAGAAGATATAAAATGGAATCATTGGATAATCATTTATAGAGTATGAAGTTGCAGCTGCAATCCATGAACTCATTGCTCCTAGCTCATTGATTCCTTCTTGTAAAACTTGACCTTTAATATCTTCTTTATAAAATGCTACTTGGTCTTTATCTTGTGGAATATATTTTTGACCAGCACTTGAGTAAATACCAAATTGTCTAAACATACCTTCCATACCAAAAGTTCTTGCTTCATCAGGAACGATAGGAACAATATTTTTTCCAATATTTTTATCTTTTAATAGAACATTTAAAACTCTTACAAATGCCATTGTTGTAGATATTTCTCTATCCCCACTTCCAGCAGTGATACTTTCAAAATCTCCTAAAGCAGGAATTTGCAGTTTGTTTGTAAATTTTTCTAATCTTTGAGGTACAAATCCACCAAGAGCTGCTCTTCTTTCTCTTAAATATTTAATTTCAGCAGAATCTTCAGATGGTCTATAATATGAGTAAGATTCAACTTCTTCATCGCTTATAGGTAAATCAAATCTATCTCTAAATGCTTTTAATTGGTTTACGTCTACTTTTTTAACTTGGTGAGCAATGTTCATACCCTCAGCAGCACTTCCCATTCCATAACCTTTTACTGTTTTTGCTAAAATTACAGTTGGTCTTCCTTTTGTTTCAACTGCTCTTTTAAATGCAGCATAAACTTTAATAGGGTCATGTCCACCTCTATTTAATTTCCAAATGTCATTGTCACTTAAATTTTCAACTAATTTTGCAGTTTCAGGGAATTTGTTAAAGAAATTTTCTCTAGTATAAGCTCCACCTTTTTGTTTAAAGTTTTGGTACTCTCCATCAACTGTTTGCTCCATTAATTCAAGAAGTTTTCCAGATGTATCTTTTTCTAATAAAGAATCCCATAATCCTCCCCAAATAACTTTTAAAACTTCCCATCCAGCTCCTCTAAATTCACCTTCAAGTTCTTGAATGATTTTTCCATTTCCTCTAACTGGACCATCTAGTCTTTGTAAGTTACAGTTAATTACAAAAATAAGATTATCTAAACCTTCTCTTGCGGCCATACCAATAGCACCTAAACTTTCAGGTTCGTCAGTTTCACCATCTCCCATAAAGCAATATACTTTTTGTTCACTACAATCTTTAATTCCTCTATTTGTAAGGTATTTTAAAAATCTTGCTTGATAAATTGCTTGTAATGGTCCAAGCCCCATAGATACTGTAGGGAATTGCCAGTATGAAGGCATTAATTTTGGATGTGGATAAGATGATAGACCATCATTAAATGCTTCTTGTCTAAAATTATCCATTTGTTCTTGTGTAAATCTTCCTTCTAAAAAGCTTCTAGCATAGATACCTGGAGAAATATGTCCTTGAAAAAATATTAAATCTCCACCATCTTTTTCATTTGGTGCTCTAAAAAAGTGATTAAAAGCTACATCATAAAGTGTTGCAGATGATTGGAATGATGCTATGTGACCACCAAGTTCAAGTTGTTTGTTTGAAGCTCTTTGAACCATAATTTGAGCATTCCATCTAATAATTGATCTTATTTTTCTTTCAAGATCCATATTTGCAGGCATTTTTGGTTCTTCATTTGTAGGAATAGTATTTATATATGCAGTTGTTGCACTGTATGGTAAATGTGCACCACTTCTTCTTGACTTATCTATTAATTTTTCTAAAAGAAAATGAGCTCTCTCAACTCCTTCTTCCTCTATAACAGCTTCTAAAGCTTCCATCCATTCTTTTGTTTCTAATGGATTAATATCTTCTAAATTTAACTTTGACATAAATCTCCTTTTATAAAAGTTATCTTAATTTTTAAAATTAATTTGCAATTTTAATACAATTTGAATTATAATTCGCTTATATCCAATTTATTTAGGATGAAAAAAGATGAAGTTTAACAATAAATTTAGATTGATTATAACACAAAACTTTAGTTCTAAGATTAATTCCAACATAGATAAAGCATTATTTAAAGCTTTTGACAATGATAGTCTTGCAATTTTAAGAGTTTATTCGTGGGAAGATAGTATTAGCTTTGGAGCAGGACAGAATATTGATGATTATTCTTTTCTTGTAAATAAGTACAAAAACAATGTTTCAAAAAGGTTAACTGGTGGTGGAGTATTATTTCATGGGCATGATATTTCATATACTATACTTTTAAATCCAAATATTATAGAAAATCGTGATGTAAAGGAGACATATTTTTTACTTTGCCAATTTATATTGAAGTTCTATGAAAATTTAGGGCTTAAAGCTAGTTTCGCAAAAGACAATCAAAATATAATTTTGAGTAAAAGTCCTTTTTGTCAAGTCGGATTTGAAGCTTATGATATTATAATAGATGGTAAAAAAATAGGTGGGAATGCCCAAAAAAGAGCAAAAGTTTGTATACTTCAACATGGTTCTATTCCACTATTTAAAAAAGAGAATAGTGAGTACTTTGGAAGTAGTTTAGATGATTTTGGAATAAATTTGAGTTTTGAAGAGGCAAAAAATAGACTTATAAAGGCTTTTAGAGAGAGTTTTAATGTAGAGTTTATTGAAGATGATTTAAGTAATAAAGAGAAAGATATTTTAGAAAAACTAAATAATGAAAACTAAAGAGGAAAAAATGACACAACAATTTAATACTAATAATACAAGTGAAGTGAATTATAAAAAACCAGAGTGGTTAAGAAAAAAACTAACTCCTCACACACAAGTTGAGATGGAAAATTTATTAAAAGATGTTGGAGGACTTCACACTATTTGTCAAGAGGCAAAATGTCCAAATATTAGTGAATGTTTTTCAAATAAAAATGCTACTTTTTTGATTTTAGGAAATATTTGCACAAGAAGATGTACATATTGTAATGTAACAACAGGAATGCCTCATAGTGTTGATGAAACAGAGATAAAAAAAGTAACTACTTCAGTTTTAACTTTGGGTCTAAAATTTGTAGTAATTACAAGTCCTGCAAGAGATGATTTAAAAGATGGTGGAGCGGAGCAGTTTTATAAAGTGACTCGTGATATTATAGAAAAATCACCACAAACAAAAGTAGAGATTTTAATACCTGATTTTAAAGGAAATGAAGATAGCTTAAAAAGAGTTATTGAATCAGGAGCAACAATTATAGGACACAATGTAGAGACAGTTCCAAGTTTATATAGAATAAGAAGAAATGGAACATATTCAAGAAGTTTAGAGGTTTTAAGAAAATTAAAAGAGTTAGGTGGAGATAAAATTCATACAAAAAGTGCTTTAATGGTTGGTCTTGGAGAGACAGAAGATGAGATGATACAAGTTTTTCAAGATTTATTAGAAGTTGGTTGCAAATTTTTAAGTATTGGTCAATATTTAGCACCTAGTGGAGATTTTGAGAAAGTTATTGAGTTTGTAAAACCAGAACAGTTTCAAAGATATGAAGATATAGCTTATAAGATGGGATTTGAGTTTGTAAAAGCTAGTCCATATGCAAGAAGTTCTTATATGGCTCATCACTATTTAAATATGGCATCAGCTTTATAAATTAAGTTTGTAGATAGAAATATTTATTAATTTAAATATTTCTTGACTCTTTTATAATCTTTCTAATATTTTCAAATTTTGAAAAAAGCTTTTCATCTTCTATTTTATTTTCAAAAATTCCCAAGGAACGTTCTTCATATTTTTTATCTTCAATTTTTTCAGTTTTTACAATATTTATATTGTTTGATACAAAAAAATCAATATCGTAAATGTCGCTAAATTGATATTTTTCTAATAAATTCTTTATTTCCTCTTTGTTATACTTGAATTCCATTTTATATACTTGGTGAGTCAATACAAAAAAAAGCGTTCTATTTTTTACATATGCAAATTTAATACCATTTTTAAGTTTTGCTGGAAGAATATCAATAAATTTCGCGATTGATTTAATAGTGTTAAATTTTTTAAATTCAGGAAGGGTTTCAATATGAGTAAGAATATCGTTAATTTTTTTCATACGTTAATTATAGCAGGAGTTTTATTTAGTTTTAGTGGTTGTGGTTATAAAGCAGATCCTGTTTGCAAGCCAAGCAATAGCCAAGAAACAAAACAACAATGATATATGATTATGTAATAGTTGGAGCTGGAATAGCAGGATTAAATGCAGCTCGACTTATACCAAAAAATAAAAAAGTTTTAATCCTATGTAAAATGTCTACTTGGAACTCAAATACTTTTTGGGCACAAGGTGGAATAGCAAGTGCAATAGACGAACAAGATATTCCAGCACACATAAAAGATACTTTAGAAGCAGGTGCAAACTACAATAATCTAGAAGCCGTTAAACTTTTAAGTAAAGAATCAATTCCAACAATCAAAGAACTTATTTCTGCTGGTATGAATTTTGATAAAAATAGTGATGGAACATTGGCTTATACAAAAGAAGCAGCTCATAGTAGAAACAGAATTTTACATGCTAGTGGAGATGCAACAGGTAGAGAAATTCACATATTTTTACTAGAACATTGTCCACATGAAATATTAACTCAAGCCGTTGTTTGTGATTTATTAATACAAGATGATATTTGCTATGGAGTTCAATATTTCACTAGTGAACATGAACAAAAAGTTGTTTTTGCTCACAATACAATAATTGCAAGTGGAGGAGTTGGTTCATTATACAGATATCACACAAATTCTACTGCAAATGCAGGTGAAATTCATGGAATTATTGCTGAAAAAAATATTGCTTTAAAAGATATGGAGATGACTCAATTTCATCCAACAGTTTTAAAAGGTACATCTTTTGCTAGAAAACCACTTTTAAGTGAAGCGTTAAGAGGTGAGGGTGCTTTTGTTGTAGATGAAAATGGTAAAAGATTTTTATTTGATTATCATGAAGATGGTGAACTAGCACCTAGAGATATAGTAAGTCGAGCTATTTTTGATTACAATAAAAAAACAGGTTTAGGTGTATTTTTAAATTTTGATAACTTTGAAAAAAAAGCATTTAAAAAAAGATTTCCAAATATATATGAAAATATAAAAGATTTAGGATATGAACTTCCTTTTGAGAATGTTCCAATAAGTCCAGCTTTTCATTATTGTATGGGTGGAATTGAAGTTGGACTTGATACAAAAGTAAAAGGATTTAAAAATCTTTATGCTATTGGTGAAGTTGCTTGTAATGGTGTTCATGGAGCAAATAGATTAGCTTCTAATTCGCTTTTAGAGGGGCTTGTTTTTTCTAGAATAGCGGTTTTAAAATCTTTAGAAGAAGATTTCAAAATATCAAAAGATGAATATCAAAAAAATATAAAAATATATACAAGAAATAAGCTTATTGATAAAGATATAAAAGATGATTTAAGAAGAATTATGTGGGAACAAGCAGGAATTGTAAGAAGTAAAAAAGAGTTAAAAGAAGCTTTAGAAAAAATTGAGGGTTATTTAAAACTTGATGTTGGGAGATTGCTTTATTTAAGGCTTTTAACTGCAAGAATTATACTAAAAGCAAGTCTAAAAAGAGAAAAATCTTTGGGCGCACATTATATAAAAGAAGATTAAAAAGAGTTTTTTGATAGAATAAAAGACTAAAAAAAGCGTAAAAGAAAGGTAAGAAATTTTATGAAACATGTACCAATAGTTGTATTAGATTTTGGTAGTCAATACACACAAATTATTGCTAGAAAATTAAGAGAAAGTGGAGTTTATTCTGAAATTGTTCCATATAGTGAGTCAATTGAAGATATTATGGCAAGAACTCCAAAAGGAATTATTCTTTCAGGTGGACCAGCATCTGTTTATGCAGTTGATTCATATCATCCAGATAGTACAATATTTGATTTAGGACTTCCAATTTTAGGAATCTGTTATGGAATGCAGCTAATTGCTCAACATTTTGGTGGAAGAGTTGTTCCAGCAGCTAGTCATGAATATGGAAAAGCAAAATTAGAACTTGTAGCTGAAAGTGATATTTTTAAAGATACTACAAGTGGTCAAATTGTTTGGATGAGTCATGGTGATAGAGTAGAAGAAATTCCTTCAGGATTCTCAAAAATTGCAATTAGTGAAAACTCTCCATATGCAGCTATTGCTGATACTAGTAGAAATATTTATGCTTTTCAGTTTCATCCTGAGGTTTATCACTCAGAATGTGGTTCCAAGCTTCTTAAAAACTTTGCAAAATATATTTGTGGTTGTGAAAGTACTTGGAATATGGGCAACTTTGCAAAAGAGCAAATCAAAAAAATTCAAGACCAAGTTGGAAATAAAAAAGTTCTTTGTGCTGTTTCAGGTGGAGTTGATAGTTCTGTTGTTGCAACACTTCTTTTTGAGGCAATTGGAAATCAAGTAATTCCTGTATTTGTTGATAATGGTTTATTAAGAGCGAATGAGAGAGAACAAGTTGAGACTATTTTTAAATCAAGAGGTATTGATTTAATTACTGTTGATGCAAGTGAAGAGTTTTTAAGTAAATTAGCAGGTGTTACTGACCCTGAGAGAAAAAGAAAAATTATTGGTGAAACATTTATTGAAGTGTTTGATAAAGAGGCAAAAAAACATCAAGGTGTTGAATTTTTGGCACAAGGGACTTTATATACAGATGTTATTGAGTCTGTTTCAGTTAAAGGTCCTTCAAAAACTATAAAATCACATCACAATGTTGGTGGACTTCCTGATTGGATGAAATTTGAGTTAGTTGAACCTTTAAGAGAGATTTTCAAAGACGAGGTGAGAGCTTTAGGATTAGAGCTTGGACTTCCAAGAAATATGATAAATAGACATCCTTTCCCTGGACCTGGACTTGCAATTAGAGTTATGGGTGATGTAAATAAACCAGATTTAGAACTTCTAAGAAAAGCTGATGTTATTATGCTTGATGTTTTAAATTCTACTGGGTACTATGAAAAAACTTGGCAAGCATTTACAGTTTTATTAAATGTAAAATCAGTTGGAGTTATGGGTGATAATAGAACTTATGATAACACTGTTTGTGTAAGAATAGTTGATGCAACAGATGGTATGACAGCAACTTTCTCACATATTCCTCATGAGATTTTAGAAACAATTTCTAGAAGAATTATAAATGAAGTTGAGGGAATCAACAGAGTTGTTTATGATATAAGCTCAAAACCACCAGCAACTATTGAGTGGGAATAATTTCTAACAATTTTCACGCAACTTTCACCAAAGTTTGGAGAAGGTGTACTACAAGTACATTGAGCCAAACTTTGGTTTCAATCAAAATATTGTAAAAATAAAAATATAACTTCTGAAAATGTAGCACGAGTTATTAAAGATGCTATAAATAATGGGCTATAAAAAGTATTTATTTTTATAATCACTTTTTAGTTAAGGTTATAGAAAATAAAATGCAAGAAAATGAACTAAAAGCTTTTATAAAAGAAAATTCACCTTTAATTTTTCAATATATCAATAGAGAAATATTAAAAAATATTGGTGTGATATCTTCTGATTTTTTTGTAAGACTTATTGATGAATACTTTAATAAAAAAGAAAAAAGAGTTTTTCCAAATAATTTAACAGTTGATACACTTGGATATTATTTGATTAGTGAAGTTTTAGGAGAAGCAAAACAAGCCTTTCCATTTTTTAGAAAAGATACATTAAGTTTAGATGAGATTTTCAAAGAAGGAAAAGTTTATTTTAACCATATAAAATTTACCATAGAAAATGATACTTTTAATATCTATTTAGTTCAAACGAAAGCAGGAGTTAGTACGTTAGATGAGGAAATTGTAAAATATTCAAAACAAATCCTCATGAAAACTTCAGGTATAAAAGAGTTTATTGCTAAAAACTCAAATGTAATTTTTGATGAAAACCTCAAAAAGTTAAATGAAAATATAAAAAATATTCTCTCTACGACGAACAACTAACATGCGATATACCAGCTATTCCAAAAAAATCTAGAGGTTTTTTTTCGTAATATTTTTCTTCTATCTCTTTTGTTTGTTCAGCATATGGGTTTGTCATTATTTTTTGCAATTCATGAACTGGTTTATAGTTTCCTTTCTCTGCTTCTTGATATGCCCAAACAAGATGCCATTCTCTTAGAGTATATTTTGGATTAATTAGTTTCATTTGCTTTGTTAGTTTTTCTTTTGATTCGTTGTCATTTACATCTATAAACAATTTCCATTTTTCTAACCAATCATTCCATCTTACTTTAATATTTTCATCTTTCAAACTTACATAAAAACTTTTTTCAAGATTATTAACATCGTTTGGAATATTTGATAATTCTCTAAAAAATATAGTATAGTCAACCTTTGTTTCTATCATAAGAGAGATTAACTCTTCAAATAACTCAAAGTCAAACTTAGTAATTCCTAGTTTACTAGACCACAAAATTTGCATTTTTTCTTGCATAACTAAAAGAAATTTATTTTCTATTTCTTCAAGCTCTTCTAAAGCTTTGCTATTTGAATTAATTAAAGGTTTCAAAGCACTACAAAATGATTTAAAGTTTTTTTGTGCAGCAATTTGTTGATTAAAAAATGAAAAGTGCATTCCTCCACTAGTCCAAGATTGATATTTAGGATCAAATATTTCAATAAAACCAAATGGACCATAATCTAAAGTAAATCCACCAGCTGCGCAGTTATCGCTATTAAAATTACCTTGACAATATCCAACTCTTATCCAATTTGCTACTAAAGATGTAAGACGATTTTGAAACTCTGTTGCTAGAAGCATTATTTTCTCTTCTAGTTTTAAATTTTTATTTATTGCTTCACTATATTCTCTATCAATTAGATGCAAAACAATCATTTCTAACTCTTTTAAAGCATTTTTATGTTCATTTTTTCTAGCTCGTCTTCCAAAAAGTTCAAGTTGTCCAACTCTTATAAAAGAACTTGCAACCCTTGTTGTAATTGCAACATCTTCTTCAATCATAACTTCAGGGTCCATTGAATGAGAATTGTCTCTAAACCAAGGTCTAATTACTTGCTCTTTTTTAGAAGTAAACAAAGTCAAAGACCTCGAAGTTGGAATTCCAAGAGAGTGCATATGTTCTTGAGCTAAAAATTCTCTTACGCTTGATCTTAAAACTGCACGTCCATCAGCACCTCTACAATACGGTGTTTTTCCAGCACCTTTTAGTTGAAATTCCCATCTTTTAGAATTTATTACAGCTTCTAAAATAGAAATTGCTCTACCATCACCATAACCATTTCCAGTTTGAAAAGGACACTGGGCATAATATTCACGACCATAAATAGATAAAGCATAGCCAGTTGCCCAACCTTTATTTTGTGAAAGATTAGAGATATTTGCCATATCTGCTGAGAGCATTTTAATAAAATTTTCATCATTTATTAAACTTTTACTAAAGCCCAATTCTTCAAAAAAATTAGCACTATGAGAAACATATATTGGCTCTTTGATAGCTGTTGGACTAACTAGAACATAGTGTCCACTAAAAACCTCTCTTGGTGATTTATTATTCCCATCTAATTTTGCAGCAGGGTCACAATTTAATTTTTTTATAAACGAGTAGTCACTGAAACTAATTAGTTCTTCAAATGTTTCTATACTTTTAGTATTATTTTCTTTCATTATAATATTTTCCATAAATTTTTATTTATTAAGATTTTAACACAACTATAAAAAATAATCCTATTGAAGTTATTGTAGTTGAAAATCAACACTTTAACTATTATTTATATAACTGATTTTGAAAACTTTGATGCTTTAAATGAAATTTGGGATAGTTTGTTTATTGAAGGAGCAGCTCCTAGTAGAGCTTGTGTAAAGGTCGAACTTGTAAATCCTAACTTTTTGGTTGAGATCACATTTACAGCTGCCGTTGGCGAAAAGTAGCTATTATAAATTATAGTCTTAATCCTTATCTAAAAATCCTTTTGATATTATATTAGCCATTTAAATAATTTTTATTATAATTTTTGGAGAAGTATGAAGTTAGTTTTTGTTTTTTTTCTTTTGTTTATAAATCTTTTTGCTACAAATAAGGAATTTTCACTATATAAAAAAGATGGTAGTCAAAGAAGTAATACGCTTCTTATAATTGGTGGTATACATGGAGATGAACCAGGGGGGTATTTCGCACCAGCATTTTTTGAGAAACATTATAAAATAAAAAAAGGTAGTGTTTGGACGGTTCCTAGTGTAAATATTGATAGTATGGTTGCAAATTCAAGAGGTATTTATAAAGATATGAACAGAAAGTTCAGTAAAATAGACAAAAAAGATGAAGATTATGCAAATATTCAAAAAATTAAAAAACTTATTACGGATAAAAAAGTTGATTTGATTTTAAACCTGCACGATGGACATGGTTTTTATAGAAAAGATTATGAAAATGCTATTTTTAATCCAAAAGCTTGGGGACAAGCAACAATTATAGACCAAGAAAAAATCCACTCTTTAGATAAATTTGGGAATTTAGATAAAATAGCTTCAAAAATAAGAGATGCTTTAAATAGTGATAAATTATTTCAAGATTTTCACTTTTTTAGTGTGAAAAATACAGAAACAAAATCAACAGATGAAGAACAACAACTATCTTTGACATACTTTGCAGTAACAAATAATAAACCAGCGTTTGCTATAGAAACGAGTAAAAATATTACTGATCTTACTCATAAAGTAATATATCAATTAAAATCAATTGAAGAGTTTATGAAAGTTATGGATATAGAATTTGAGAGAGATTTTGATTTAAATAATTATGAAACTGTCGAAAAATTATTGACTGAATTTGGTATTTTATCTATAAACAACAATATAAAAATTGATTTAACAAATATAAGAAGAGAAATAAGATTTTTCCCTATGAAAAATTCTAAAAATAGTTTTAATTTTGAACATACCCTAGGAAATATAAAAGAGGTAAAAGATAGATATGAGGTTTATATTGGAAATCAAAGAGTTACTGTTTTGGTTCCAGAAATTTTTGAAATGTATGATGCTAAAGATAAGATAAAGCTTGAAATAGATGGAAAAATTATTGAAAATAAACTTGGAAATATTATTGAAGTTGAAAATAGTTTTAAAATTATAAAATCACCTTATAGAGTAAATATTATTGGATATAGTAAAGATGGAGTTGATAGTGAAGAAGAAATATTATTAACAAAAGATGATATCCAAGATTCATACTCCATAGATATAAAAAATAGTCAATACAGAGCTGAATTTTACAAAGACAATAAATTTTCTGGAATGTTAATTATTAAGTTTAAAAAGTAAAAATTACTTTTTAAACTTTGGTGTACACTTTCCACTAACACTACAAAGAGGACAAAAATCAATCAAACCGGCTACCAAAGGAACAACTCCTAAATAAAACCATTCATTTGCTGTAAAATATCCAATAGCTATCAAAACTAATCCTATAACAATTCTAAATGGTCTACAAAAAGCCCTTATCTTATCAAATGTGTTCATTTTAAACTCCACAACTAAATATTTAATGATTATTATATAAGTATACTTAATTTTAAATAAATAAGTAAAACTTATTATAATAAGAAAAAAATATCATTAAGTTGGCTTAGCGTAAAATCTAATAAAATTTTAGAAGGTTTGATATAAATGAAAGAAAAAATATATTTTATTCCAGGACTTATGACAAATGAAAGATTATGGAGTAGAGTTTTACCAAAACTTGAAAGTGATTATGAGATTGTGCATCTAAGTATTCCAAGAAGTACAAATTTTGATGAGATAAATAAAATCTTATTTGAAAACATTAAAGATGAAAAAGTCAATCTTTTAGGTTTTTCATTAGGTGGTTATATTGCCTCTTACTTTGCAATAAAATTTCCTTTTAGAGTAAAAAGACTTTTTATGCTAAGTTCAACCCCTGCAAAAACTTCAGATATTGAGCTAGCTAGAAGAAGAGAGAAATTAGAATTTGCAAAAATAAGTAACGATATTTCTTTAGATATAAAAAAGGCAAAAACTTTAGTTGAGGAACAAAATAGAGATGATATAGAACTGTTAGAAATAATAGTAACTATGTTTAATGAAATGGGAAAAGATGAGTTTATATCTCAACTTGAAAGTACATTTAACAGAGAAGATTTATCACAACACCTAAAAAATCTTAATATTCCAGTTACTATGTTTTATAGTAGTGATGATAGATTGCTTGATGATGAGGCCATAAAAAAACTTGAAAATGAAAAACATAATATAAATTTAATAAAAAGAGTAGGAACAAGTCATAACATTCCACTTGAATTTCCAGAAGAACTTGAAACAAATGTGAAAAAATGGATGAATAATTAAAACATTTATTTATAAAAGTTATAAATAAATGTTTTTAAGATATTATATTAGTAAATATTTATTTTAAAAAAGGAGATAGCCAATGGCTATAGGTCAGGTTACATATGAAATTACAGATGATGTTCAATTAGCAACTCAGATTGTAATTGTTGCATTTTTACTTGTTGTTTTTCTTACAATTAGAAAAAGTTCTCACACAGATGTTTTTCCTGTAAGTGTAACAAATGAGCTAAAAGGTTTGGGGATTCTAACCGTCGTTTTTGCACATTTTACTTATATGAAAGTAAATAACTGGGAATTTTTATATCCTCTTTCTACAATAGCTGGAGTTGGGGTTGACTTATTCTTATTAATGTCAGGTTTTGGACTTACTGTAGGTATGATGAAAAAACCAATGGGAGTTTTGGATTTTTATAAAAAAAGAGTGATTAAAATTTTTATTCCTTTTTGGATAGCTTTAATTATTATGTTTATCGCGGATTTTATTTTCTTAGATAAAAATTATGGGTTTATTTATATGTTAAAATCTGCTTTAGGGTTTTTCCCAACTGCTGATGGTTTTGCCGATGTAAATTCACCTTTTTGGTATATAACTTGGATGATGATGTTTTATATTCTTTTTCCACTATTTTTTATCAAAAAGGCTCCTTGGATAACGGCTATTCTTCTTGCTGTTGTTGCTTCAATAATTGGAGGGCTTAATCCACTAGATCTTGGAAGTAACTGGCTACATAGACTTCACTCAGTAGCATTTTCTATAGGTATTTTAATGGCTTATTTCTTAGCTATTAAACCAAACGAAACAAATAAATTAGTAGACGCAATTAAGAATTTTAGGGATAAATCAAACGCACCTAGATACATTTTAATTTTGTTGATGGCCGTAATTGTTGCATATATTTCTCAACATGCAAGTGCAAAAGATTGGCCAATTTTAAAATCTATTTTAGTTGAAAATTATTTGGTTGAGCAGCTTACTTCTATAATTATTATGATGGCATTTATCGTGATATTTGTACTTAAAAAAGTTGAGAGTAAATTTTTGGCTATTTATGGTGCTTTTTCATATGAAGTCTATTTAATCCATTGGCCTTTAATCGGAAGATATGATATTTTCTTTGATTATTTACCTTCTTGGGCTGCTGTTATAGTTTGGATGATTGTATTTATTCTTGTAAGTATGATTTTACAAAAACTTGTGATTCCTGTTAGTAATTTTGTGGATAAAATTACAAAATAAAAAGTAGAGTTTTTACTCTACTTTTTATTACTCATTTTTTTTAATTCTCTTCAAATAACTCTTGTGAAACAAAATTATTCAACTATTTTAAGTATAATCGAAAAATTAAAAATAAGAAAAGAAATTTTATGAATTTAAAAGATTTAGAAGATATTATAATTACTAATTTAAAAGATAAAACAGATGAAATAAAAAGAGTCTTTCATGGACGTGGAAATTTTTATGAGAATTATTGTTATTTAACTGTTGATAGTTTAAATGATACTTTTTTTGCCACTTTTTATGAAGAAGATATTAATGAATTAGAAATAGTTGAACTCTTGAGAAAAATTGCTTTAAATAAAGATTATAAAAATTTGATTTTGCAAAGAAAGTATAAAGAAAATAATTTTTTTGAAGCAATTTTAGGAGTTTTACCTGAACATTTTTATGCGGTAGAAAATGGTTTAAAGTATAAAATTGACTTTAAAAATAGGAATATTGGATTGTTTTTTGATATGAAAAATACAAGAGAATATCTAAAAAATATTTGTGAAGATAAAACAGTATTAAATCTTTTTTCTTACACATGTGCTTTTTCTGTTGTTTGTATTGCTGGAAAAGCTAAAAAGGTTGTAAATATTGATATGGGAAAAAATAGTTTAAGTATTGGAAGAGCTAACCATCATATAAATAATTTAGATACAAAAAATGTAAAATTTCTTCCTCATAATATTTTAAAATCTTTTTGTAGAATCAAAATTGAATCACCTTTTGATATAGTAATTATTGATCCACCATCATTTCAAAAAGGCTCATTTGTTGCAACAAATGATTATATAAAGATTATAAAAAGATTAGATTTATTTACACAAAAAGGAAGTTTAGTAATAGCTTGTTTAAATGATCCTTTTTTGAGTTGTTCATATTTAAAAGAGATCTTTAGTGAATCTGCTTCAAATTTTAAATTTATAAAAAGAGTAGAAAATCCAAAGGAATTTGTATCAAATAGTGATGAAAATGGGCTTAAAGTCTTACTTTTTGAAAAGATTTAGTATAATTAAACAATTTATGTAAAAAGATTTAGAAAATGCAATTTAAGATCACAGAGAAGATAAAAAATCTAGAAATAGATGATATAAAAGAGAACCTTTTACACTATTCATATGATAGTAAAACATTAAAAGCTTTGGTTAAAAAAAATACTTCAAAAGATGAAGTTTCTTATATAACTGCTTATAGTAGTTTTGTAGGAGAAATTTATGAAAATGTTATTTATGAATTGCTTATAAAATATGTTTTAGAAAAAGACGAGATAAAAAGTTTTGTTTTAAAAGGACCATATCAAGCAAAAGAGAACCATTTTATAAAAAGTGGATTACTAATAGATAGAAGTTCACAAATAGTTTACAAGTCTGCATATAAAGATATTAGTGAGTTTGATGCTCTGTTTTTCACAGAAGATAGTTTATATTTTGTTGAGATGAGTACATCTAAAAAAACAGCCAGTTTAAATAAAAGATTAGCAAAAAAATATGCTCTTTTAAAAATTATTTTTCCATCTTTAGAGATAAAGGCTTTAATTGTTTTAACAAAAGGTTCTACTGGAATTAAAAATTTCCCATCTTATGCAACTATTTGGCTAACTGAAGATTTGAGCGATGATAATTTGATAGAGAAAATAATATATGCTAAAAAAGTAAAAAATGACCTTCAAACATTAAAAGCTCCAGAAAATAGAAAATTTATTGAAGCTTACAGTATAAAATATAAAAAATTCCCATATTTTCCAACATTAGAATGGATTTTGAATATCTCTAGAAAACATCCCAAGTTTGAAGTTGATTTGAAATTTTTTTCAAGTCCAAAAATGTCTCTTTATTTTGATATTTATACAAAACTTTATATAGGATATATAAATAGTAATGATTTCAAAGAGCTATTTAGCGATTTTTGTTATATTGTAAAAGAAGATAAGGTTATTGTTACACTGGAAAAAATAAATCAATCAGAGATTGATATTGTTTATTATGTTAAAGAGACTAATGAAAAGCTTCAAAGAGTAAGACTTTGTGGAAATGAAGAAGTATCAATAAAAGAGAAAGAACCAGATGGTTTTACAAATGCAGAAGTTAGATTTTTTATGAAAGTTTTAGAAGATAGCCACAGATTAAGTGTAGAGAATATAAAACACATATTAAAAAATATTTCTATAATAAAGTGAGAGAATAGAGCTTAAAAAAGTAGCTCTCTTTGAATTTTGTCGTAATTATAAATATCTTCTCTAAACTGTAGAACACCATTTCTATCAACCCAAGAAGTAAGGTTTATATTTGGCTTATAAACAGGGTCATTTTTAACAAGATTTATAAAATATAAAGAGATATATTTTAATCCATTGTCAAATTCAGTAAGAGTGGATGTTAGGAATTGAGTAGCTTTTTAGTTTATATGGTTTAATTATAGTCGAGTTTATACCTTAATTTAAATAGTGAGACCACTGCAAATTAGAATTGTATAAAATCTCCCATAAAGTACCATTTAATG
>CAYLKG010000031.1:0-21004 GCA_964384195.1 uncultured Aliarcobacter sp.
AAAAATACAAAATATTATAGATTTTTAATTTGGGTGACCCATTGATGAAGTCAGGTGAAAGATTTATTAAATTTGTTTGCCAATCTTCATTAAAAATATCATTTTCTACTGGTTTTGCATTTAAACTTCTAGCTAAAGTACTTGCTCTATTTTGATCTTTTGGATAACAATACAAAAGCTTATTAGTATCTTTATTTTTATAAGTATTACTTAAATCTTTTAATTCATTTGTTGAAAACATTTTTTTATCTTTTTTTATAACTTCAAGCCTAAATCTATTTGCAAAATAATCCCAATAATCATCTATTGCATAAAAACTATTTACTTTACTTTTGTTTAGATTTTGTAAGATTGTTAAAAAAGCTTCATCTATTTCATTTAAGAATTCTTCATAATTCTTTTTATAAAATTGCTGATTTTTTATATCTATTTCTACTAATGAATCAAAAATATTTTTTGCTACTATTTTTATAGCAAAAGGATCCATCCAAATATAAGGATTTGAACCTAATTTAGGAATATTTTTTGATAAATTTACAACTATAATTTGTTTATTATTTTGTTTTAGGACTTTTTCATAATCATTTTCAATATCTAATCCAAAGTGAAAAAATATTTTTGAACTTGATAACTTTTTTAATCCAGAAGGTGGTAGTTCAGAATAACTTTTAGAGAATCGATGAGAAATTTGAGCTACTTCAACCTCTTGCTTTGCAATTTTTTTTATAAATTGAGTTTCAAGAGGGAAATAAGTAGTTACTTGTATTTTTGCAGATAAAAAAAGAGGAAAAATCAGTATAAATAATATTAACTTTTTCACCATCTTTTTTTACTTTTATTGTTTTATAACTCTGCTTGTTTTCTAACTCTAATATGCAACTCTTTTAATTGTGTTTCATCTACACTTGAAGGTGCTTGAGTTAATAAACATTGAGCTTTTTGTGTTTTAGGGAATGCAATAACATCTCTAATAGAATCTGTTCCTGCAAGTAGCATAATCATTCTATCAAGCCCTAAAGCAAATCCACCATGGCTTGGTGCTCCATATTGTAATGCATCAAGTAAGAATCCAAACTTCTCTTTTGCTTCTTCTTGACCAATTCCCATAAGTTCAAATACTTTACTTTGAATCTCTTCTTTGTGAATTCTTATACTTCCACCACCAAGCTCTGTTCCATTTAAAACAATATCATAAGCAATCGATTCAATATCTTCTAAATCATCTTTATTTAAATCTTTTGGCATTGTAAATGGATGGTGTAAAGCTTTTGTTCTTCCATCTTCTACTTCAAACATCGGGAAATCTACAACCCATAAAAACTCATAAGCATCTTTTGGAATTATATTCATCTCATTTGCAAGGAATAATCTAAATCTTCCCATATAATCCCAAACAGTTTTTTTATCTCCAGCTCCAAAGAATACAACATCTCCAACTTCAAGTTTTGTAGCTTTTACAATCTCTTCTAAATCAGCTTCTGTGAAGAATTTTGTAAGAGGACCTTTTAATCCATCATCTTTCATTTGGAAATATCCAAGACCCTTTGCTCCAAATTTTCTTACATAATCTTCAAAGCTTTTCATCTGTCTTTTAGAGAAAATATTATCACCATTTGGACATCTTAAAGCTTTAATTCTATTATTTTTCTTATCTTTTGAAATATCAGTAAAGATTTCATTTGAAGATTTTTCAAAAATATCAATAACATCAATTAATGGCATATCAAATCTTAAATCAGGTTTATCTGAACCATAACTTTCCATAGCTTCAGAATATTTCATTCTTCTAAAAGTTGAAGGAATATTTTTACCACATTTTGTAAATATATCATAAATTAATTTTTCAGCAACACTAATAACATCTTCTTGAGTACAAAAACTCATCTCAACATCTATTTGAGTAAATTCAGGTTGTCTATCTGCTCTTAAATCTTCATCCCTAAAACATTTTGCAATTTGAAAATATCTATCAAATCCTGCAACCATTAAAAGCTGTTTGAATAACTGAGGAGATTGTGGCAAAGCATAAAATTCTCCAGCATGAACTCTTGAAGGTACTAAATAATCTCTTGCTCCTTCTGGAGTTGATTTTGTTAAAATTGGAGTTTCAACATCTAGAAAACCTAACTCATCAAGGGTATTTCTTGCTTGTATAGTTGCTTTACTTCTAAGTTGGAAAATATCAAAAGATTTTTTACTTCTAAGTTCTAAAAATCTATTTCTTAATTTAATTTCATCATTTACTTTTTCATCATTTATATCAAAAGGCATAGCTTTTGATCTATTTTCAATAACAAGATTTTCTAAAATAATCTCAATTTTTCCAGTCTCCAAATTTGGATTTTCTAATCCTTCTCCTCTTGCTCTTACAGTTCCTGTAGCTATTAAAACATACTCGTCTCTAACTGTCTCAGCTACACTTAAAGCATCTTTACAATCTTGTGGGTCAGCAACAAGTTGAACTAAACCACTTTTATCTCTTAAATCTATAAAAATAATCCCACCATGGTCACGTCTACTATTAACCCAACCAGCTACTGTTACTTTTTGTCCTATTAAATTTTCTCTTACACTACTACAATAATGTGTTCTCAAAATTAATCCTTTTTCTAAATAATTCGCGATTTTATCCAAACTCTACTTAATTTCTACAAATCCAAAACCCGTGCTTTTATAGAGTCTTGGAACATAAATTGCTTCATTATTCTCCACTTTTGTTGGAATAAGACTATTGTTACCATTTATTAAATAGTTAACTCCAACCAAAGTTGAATAATCAACCCAAGAGAAATTTAAATCAGCTCCCATTGAATTGATTTCATCTTTTAATTTTTTATCAACTTCTCCAATAGAGTTTGCAATAATTAATTTTTTTCTATCTTCTTCTTGTGTAAGAGTTAATAGATTTAAATCATAATTTGATTGAGTTGCAAAAATAAAAGCAGGATAAATATCATTTGCTCTTAATTGTGATAGAACTAAAGAACTTTTAACAATATCTAAATTTAAATATAAACTTGAACCACCAAGACCACCAATAAGTCCTTTAAAATTTTTTTCATTGTTATTTATTTCTCTTTCTATTCCACTTGAAACTACATTATCATACGCTTTTTTAATATTTCTACTTAAATATGTGTCTTGATAAAATAAGATATTATTTCCATTTGCGTAATAACTTAATTTTTTAAGTTGTTCTTCGTAAGATATTGAACCAAAAATTAAATTATTATTATTTTCTAAACTCTCTTTTTTTTCTATTAATGGCAAATAAACTTTAAAATTTGAATTTACAATTTTTGAAAAACTATTTATTGCTTTTGGTGAAAAAAGCGCTATTATATTTTTGTTATCACTATTATTTAATTTCAAAAAAGCATCTTCTATGCTACTATAATTTTCATCAGGTGTTTCAATTACGGTTAAATTATATTGTGCATTTTTAAATGACAAATATCCAGCAACTGTATTTATAGAACTTTTTGCATATTTTGAAAGAGCTGTTGGATAAACAAAAGCTAAATTTATATTAGCTTTTGTCATATCAATATCAGCAAATTTTTCATCTGCTTCTAAAATTTCATTTTTACTTCCACTATTATTAATAATTTGTTCTTTAATATCAGTCTCTAAAACTTCCACTGGAGTAAACTCTTCTACAACTGTAACTTTATCCTCTTCCATTTGTTTTGGAACAGATTGCTGAGCAACAGATGATTTTTGTCCAGGCATTTTTAATTGAACAACTTGTTTTTGGTTACAACCCAAAAAAGCAAAAACTACAAAAATTAAAACTAATAACTGTTTCAATTTAGCTCCTCTAAAAATCTTTTTATATTTAACATATCAAAATAAGTCTCTTTTTTTAAAGATGGATTTCTTAATAAAAAAGATGGTGAATAAATAGCTATGAATGCTATGTCATTAAACTTCAAAAACTTTCCCTTATTTTGTAAAAAATTATTATTTTTTAATAAATACGAATAAGTTTTTTCTCCTAATGCAACTATAAGACTAGGATTTACTAATTCTATTTGCTTTAATAAATAGTCATTACAAGAGTCAAAATTTGAATTTGTTGCACCATTAAAAGATTTACACTTTACAAGTGATGTGATGTAAACTTCTTCTTTTTTTATATTTAAAACATTTTCTATCATCTTAGATAAAATTTCACCACTATTTCCAACATAAAATGTGTTTAATTCATCTTCACTTGAACTTGGTTCATCTTGAATAAACATAATTTTACTTTTTGGATTACCAAAATCAAAAAGGACTCTTTTTCTTGATTTCGATAATTCACATAAATAGCAATTTGAACTAAACTTACTTAATTCGATTAAACTATTTGGTAAATTCTGATTCTTTACATCGAAACTCGATATATCAAAATCTTCATGATATTTGTATCCAAATGATTTGAGATTGTTTAAATATTTTAAAATTTGATTCTTAACTTTGATTGTCATAAAGGGATTTTACAAAAAATATACTTTAGTATTATTGATTTAAAAAAAGAATATTAAATAAGGAAAATCCTTATTTAATATAAGATACTATTTGTATCTATGAGTGATTCTACCCTTATCTAGTGAATAAGGTGTAATTTCTACCTTTACAGTATCGTTTGGTAAAATTTTAATATAGTGCATTCTCATTTTTCCTGAGATATGACATAAAACTATATGCCCATTATCCAATTGAACTCTAAACATTGCATTTGGTAAAGCTTCAACAACTTTTCCATCAACAACAATTACATCATCTTTTGCCACATTTGTTCCTTAATTTTCCGTTTTACTTAAAATAACTGCTCGTCCATCAACAACAGCAACTGTATGCTCATAATGACTCCCTCTTAAACCATCAGCTGAAAAAACATCCCAACCATTTTTATGAATAACAGGGTTTCTGTCTTTTTGACAAATCATTGGTTCTATACAAAAAACCATTCCATTTTTTATTTTTGGTCCAGATTTTGTATTTCCATGTTCCAAGTAGTTTGGAATTTCAGGATCTTCATGTGGTTTTCTTCCAATACCATGTCCACAAAATCTAACTAGTGGCTGGTACCCTCTAGCAACAATAAAATCCTCAATAGCCTTTGATAACTCTTTAAATCTCATACCTTCTTCAATTATATCAATTGCGTAATATAATGAATCCTTAGCACAAGCTATTAAATCTTCATCTTTTTCAGAGATTTTACCGATTGGGATTGTAACAGCACTATCACCATACCAACCGTCTACTTCAGTTCCTATATCAAGCCCTAAAATGTCACCCTCTTTTAAAATAATGTCCGTTGGAATTCCATGGATTATTACTTCATTTAAAGACGTACAAACAGCACTTGGGAAACCGTATAAACCTTTAAAAGATGGTCTTGCTCCAAGGCTTTTAATAAACCTTTCGCCTAAAGTATCAACTTCTTTAAGGCTCATTCCCGCTTTTACATTCTCTTGTAAATATTCAAGAGTTTTAGCTACAGCAATATTTGCAACTTTCAGTTTTTCAATCTCTTGTGGTTTTCTAAGAGCAATTGACATTTTATAGTCCAACCGCACTTAGAGTTTGATATTTATTCATATATTGTTGAGCTTCAATTTTTCTCATTGTATCAATAGCAACTTGAACAACGATTAAAACAGATACCCCACCAAAATAAAATGGTACACCCATTGTTTTTACAATTAACCATGGAAGTGTTGAGATTAATCCCATATAAATAGCACCCCAGAAAGTTAATCTTCCTGCAACACCATTTAAAAACTCAGCCGTACTAGCACCTGGTCTAACACCTGGTATAAAACCGCCTTGTTTTTTTAGGTTTTCACTAATGTCTTTCGCATTAAATGTAATTGATGCATAAAAGAATGCAAAGAAAACTACAAATAAAAACATAAAAATATTAAATGTATATGAACTAGGATTCATATAATCAGCAATCATCATCAAATATTTATTTTGGCTACCTTGTAAAATCGTTGAAGGGAACATCAAAATAGCACTTGCGAAAATAGCAGGAATTACTCCACTTAAATTTACTTTAATAGGAATATAATTCATAACTCTTTTACTTTGATTTTGCATAATTACTTTTCTTGAGTATGAAACAGGAACTCTTCTTTCTCCTAATTCTACATAAATAATAGCCCCAACAGTTGCTAAAATAACTAGTAAAATACCAATTACTGTTAAGAAATGCATTTGTCCATTATTTACTAAATCAATAGTTCCACCAATAGCACTTGGGATTGCTGAAACGATACCTGCAAAGATAATTAAAGAAATTCCATTTCCAATACCTCTTTGAGTAATTTGTTCACCTATCCACATTAAAAGCATTGTTCCAGTAAGCATTGAAATAGCTGAAACGGCGATGAATGTGTTCATATCTATTGAAATTGCACTTTGACCATTTTGACCTGTTAAAGAATTTAATCCAATTGAAACACCTACAGACTGAATAAGAGTAATTACAATTGTTGAGTATCTAATGATTTGCATATACTTTTGCATCCCATCTCTCTCTTTTTTCATTTTACCAAGTGTAGGGAAAGTAGCTGCTAGTAGTTCCATAATAATAGAAGCAGTAATGTAAGGCATAATTCCTAGTGAGATAATACTTAGTCTTTCAACTGCATTTCCACTAAACATATTTACAAGACCTAATGCATTGTTTGCATTTGAATCAAAAAATTCTTTAACTACATTTATATTAACTCCAGGTACTGGCACATATGCCAGTAACCTGTAGAGAAGAATAAAACCTAATGTAATAAGAATCTTATTTACTAGATCTTTACTCATAATTAATTTCCAGTAGTTGTAACGTTTTCGTCTTTAATCTTAGCACTTAAATTTTTAGCTGTTGCACCAATAAGTTTTACTTTTACAACAGATTTTGATAATTTGTATACAGATTTGATTGTTTCAACTGTAATCTCTGGTAACTCAGCAATAGCAGTTACTTTTTCAACATTGATAGAATATGGTTTAACTACTCTAGAAACGAATCCAACTTTAGGAAGTCTTCTTGCTAGTGGTTGTTGTCCACCTTCGAATCCTCTTTTAACATTGTATCCAGATCTAGCTTTTTGACCTTTATTACCTTTTCCAGCAGTTTTACCGTTACCGCTTCCTTGTCCTCTACCTTTTCTTTTAGCAGCTTTTGTGCTACCACAAGCTGGTTGTAAATTTTCTAATATCATTTAATTATCCTTTTATTCTTGCAAGAGCTTCAACTGTAGCTTGTACAAGGTTATTTGGATTGTTTGAACCTAAAGATTTTGCAATAATATCTTTAACTCCAGAAAGCTCAAGAACAGGTCTTGCAGCTCCTCCAGCGATTAGTCCAGTTCCTTCTGAAGCTGGTTTTAATAAAATTTTACTTGCATTATACTTATGTTCAATATCATGTGCTATAGTAGTACCTTTAATAGAAATAGTAACTAAGCTTTTAAATGCGTCATCTAATGCTTTTTTAATTGCATCAGGAACCTCTTTAGCTTTACCAGTTCCAAATCCTACTGTACCGTTTTTATCTCCAACAACAACTAAAGCTGTAAATCTGAATCTTCTTCCACCTTTTACAACTTTTGTTACTCTTCCGATTTTAACGATTGCTTCTTGAAAATCTTCTCTATTTACTGCCATCATTAATCCTTATAATTTAATACCATTTTCTCTTAATGCGTCAGCAAATGCTGCAACAACACCATGATAAAGATACCCGTTTCTATCATAAACAACAGACTCAATTCCAGCCGCTTTTAATTTAGAAGCAAACTCAGCTGCAATTTTCACAGCACTCTCTTTATTACCACTTAAACCCATAGCTTGTGAGCTAACAGCTGCTAAAGTTCTACCTTCAACATCGTTGATAGCTTGTGCACTAATGTATTTGTTTGATTTAAAAATTGATACTCTTGGTTTATCATTTGTACCAGAAATACTAGCTCTAACTCTTTTTTTTCTTTTAATTCTTAAAGCAACTTTTTTTGCTAAATCTTTTTCTCTACTCATAGTTACACCTTACTTCTTAGCAGTTTTTCCGGCTTTTCTAATGATTTTCTCATCAGTATACTTAACACCTTTACCTTTGTATGGTTCTGGTTTTCTAAAGCCTCTAATAATTGCCGCAGCTTGCCCAACTTGTTGTTTATCTGCACCTTTAACAGTTATGATATTTTTCTCAACTGAAATTTCTAAACCTTTTTGAATTTCAAAATTAATTGGATGAGAGTAACCTAAAATCAACTCTAAAACATCGCCTTTAACAGCTGCTTTATATCCAACTCCGTTGATTTCTAATGTTTTTGTAAAACCTTCATGTAAACCATTAATTGCATTTGCAGTTAATGCTCTATAAGTTCCCCAAAATGCAGCTGATTCCTTTGTTTCACCATTTTTTGTTAAAACAACTTGACCATTTGCAATCTCAACACCAACTCTTCCATGAGTTTCAACTGTAGAAACATTGTTTCCTTTTTTTGCACTAATAACAGTACCATTTACTGTTACTTCAATTCCCGCAGGGATTGTGATAGGTTTTTTACCAATTCTTGACATTACACTCTCCTACCAAACAGTACAAAGTACTTCTCCACCAACATTAGCAGCAAACGCTTCATCATTTGCAATAATACCTTTGTTAGTTGAAAGAATAATAGTACCGTACCCGTTTTTAAAGTTTTTAATTTCAGAAGCTGGTTTATAAACTCTTCTTCCTGGTTTTGAAACTCTTACAATTTCGTTAATTGCTGATTTTTCTTTATCATCATATTTTAATTCAACTTGAATTGTTTTTTTATTATTTTGTCCGTCAATAACTTTGAATCCAGCAATATACTCTTTTTGTAGTAAAACATTTAAAACACCTACTACAGTATTTGAGTGTAATAATGTTGCAACTTCTAATCTTCTCATTACAGCATTTCTAATTCTAGTTAAAGCATCTGCGATTAAATCATTCATCATAGCTTTTTTCTCCTACCAACTAGCTTTTCTAACACCAGGTAATAAACCTTCGTTAGCCATTTTTCTTAAACAAACTCTACATAGACCAAAATCTTTATAAACTGAGTGTGGTCTTCCACAAACTGAACATCTTGTATATGCTCTTACAGCAAATTTAGGTGTTCTTTGTTGTTTAGCGATCATAGATTTCTTTGCCATTACGCTCTTCCTTTTGTAAATGGAATTCCAATTAATTCTAACAATCTATAAGATTCTGCATCACTTGTTGCAGATGTAGCAATTGAAATATTCATTCCGTGTGTTTTAATGATGTTATCATAAACTACTTCTGGGAACATTAATTGTTCATCAAGACCAAAGTTAAAGTTTCCTCTACCATCAAATCCATTCTTATTTAAACCTCTGAAGTCTTTAACTCTTGGTAATGCAACGTTACATAATTTATCTAAGAAGTGATACATATTTTCACCTCTTAACGTAACTTTGATTCCAACAGGCATTCCTTCTCTTACTTTAAATCCAGCTACAGATTTTTTAGCAATAACTTTAACTGCTCTTTGTCCAGCTATTAAAGAAATTGTATCCTGCATATTTTGAATTAATTTAGTGTCTTTCATAGCTTCACCAGCACCAACAGAAATAACAACTTTATCAATTTTAGCTGTTAAAGTTTTATTTTTTGGAAACTCTGTTTCCAGTACAGGCTTAATTTCAGCTTTATATTTTTCTAATAATCTTGATGCCATTTCTTACCCTTCTACTTTTGCCACATTTGAAATATCAATTGGCATCTCTTTATTTATAAATCCACCGTCTGGATTTTTTTCTTGATCAGGCTTAACAGTTTTTTTAGCAACTTTACAATCTTTTACGATTACTTTGTTCTCTTTTGGTAATACTCTTAAAACTTCTCCAGTTTTACCTTTATCATCACCAGCGATGATTTTTACTGTATCACCTTTTTTAATTTTTAATTTATTAGCCATTATAGTACCTCCGGTGCAAGTGAAACGATTTTCATAAATCCTGAATATCTAACTTCTCTGGCAACTGGTCCAAAAATTCTTGTTCCAACAGGCTCTCTTTTAGCATCTAAAATAACAGCTGCGTTGTCATCAAATCTAATTAATGAACCATTTTCTCTTTGAACTTCTTTATGAGTTCTTACAATTACCGCTTTAACAACTTGACCTTTTTTAATTTTTCCAGTTGGTAAGGCTTTTTTAACAGAAGCAACAATAACATCACCAACAGTTGCATATCTTCTTTTAGAACCACCTAAAACTTTGATACACATAATCTCTTTAGCACCTGTGTTATCTGCTACATTTAATCTTGTAAAACTTTGAATCATTATTTAACTCCTGTAGCTACTATTGTCTTTAATCTAAAAGATTTAGTTTTTGACAATGGTCTACACTCAATAGCGATTACACTATCACCAACATTTAACTCATTTTTTTCATCATGAATTAAATATTTTTTAAATCTCTTAACAGTTTTGTGATACTTTGGGTGTAAAACTGATCTTGTTACTAAAACAGAAGCTGTTTTATCACCTGATCTTTTTACTACTACACCTTGAATCTCTCTTTTATGTGTCATACTAGATCCTTAGTTAGCTTTTGAAGCTGTAATAGCAGTCTGAATTCTAGCAATGTCTTTTTTTGCTGTTCTTAGTTCAGATGTATTAGTCAACTGCATAGTTTTTAGCTTAGCTTTTAATTCAAAAAGAAGCACCTTTTTCTCTTTTAATAGTACTTGTAATTCATTCAAGTTTTTATCTTTTAAATCAGTATAGTTCATTTTCGCTATCTCTTGTTACAATTTTAGTTTTAAAAGGTAATTTGTGCATAGCCAAAGCTAAAGCTTCTCTTGCTAATTCTTCACCAACACCTACCATTTCAAAACAAATTCTTCCTGGCTTAATGTTCATTACCCATTTATCAACTGAACCTTTACCTTTACCCATTCTTGTTTCTAATGGTTTTGCAGTAAGTGGTTTATCAGGGAATACCATAATCCAAACTTTAGCTTGTCTTTTAACTTTTCTAGTCATTGCAATTCTTGATGCTTCAATTTGTCTTGAATCAATTCTACCATGCTCTAGAGCTTTAATTCCGAAATCTCCGTAAGCTAAAGAGTTACCTCTGTGAGCTTGACCTCTATTTCGGCCTTTCATCATTTTTCTAAATTTTGTTCTTTTAGGAATTAACATGATTATTTACCTCTTTTCTTAGCAGGTCTTCTTTTTGGTTTACTTGCAGCCTCTTCAGTTTTTTCAGTTGGAATTCCTTTAGCTAAAACTTCACCTTTGAAAATCCATACTTTAATACCAATACAACCATAAGTTGTGTGAGCTTCAGCAAAACCATAATCAATTCTTGCTCTTAATGTATGTAATGGAACTCTACCTTCTAAATACCACTCAGTTCTAGCCATTTCAGCTCCACCAAGTCTTCCAGAAACAGATACTTTAATACCTTTTGCTCCACCTTTTAATGCATTTTGCATAACTCTTTTCATTGCTCTTCTAAATGCAACTCTTCTTTCTAATTGTTGAGCAACATTTTCTGCAGATAACTGAGCTGAAGTTTGAGGTTTTCTCTCTTCTTTAATATTAACTGCAATTTCTTTACCAACTAATTTAGATAAAGAATCTTTTAATTTCTCAACATCTGCACCTTTTTTACCAATGATAATTCCAGGTCTAGCAGCAACAACTGTAACTCTTACTTTTTTAGCAGTTCTTTCGATAACAGTTTGAGCAATTCCAGCATAATATAACTCTTTTTTAACAAACTTTCTAATTTTGTCATCTTCAGCAACATTTGCAGGCATTGTTTCAAATTTTGGGAACCATCTTGAATCCCAGTTTCTGTTTATTCCTAATCTTAAACCTATTGGACTAACTTTTTGACCCATTATTTGTCTCCTTTTGTAGAAGCAGCTACTTCAATCATAATATGTGCAGTTGGTTTATGCTTTGGTGAAGCTGACCCTCTTGCTCTTGGAGTAAATCTTTTTAAAACTGGTCCTTTATCAACTCTAGCTGATGTAATAACCGCATCAACAGGATCTAAACCAGAATTTGCAACAGCTGAAGCTATAACTTTTGAGATAATTCCAGCGGCTTTGTTTGGAGTAAATTGTAAAGATGCAATTGCATACTCTGCATTCATTCCTTGAACTTCTCTAGCAATAAGTCTTGCTTTAATTGGAGAAACTCTAATAAATTTTAATATTGCTCTTGCCATAATTACGCCTTTCTTTGAACAGAACCTTTGTGGCCCTTGAATGTTCTAGTTGGTGCAAACTCACCTAATTTATATCCAACATGGTTCTCTGTAATTAATACAGGAACAAAGTTTCTTCCGTTATGTACATTGAATGTTAATCCAATCATATCTGGTAATACTGTAGATCTTCTTGACCAAGTTTTAATTGGCTTTTTATCTTTTGCAGCATTTGCACTTACTACTTTTTTTAATAAGTGTGCATCTATAAATGGACCTTTTTTTATCGATCTTGCCATCTTATACCCTTATTTCTTTTTTCTTGAAATGATTAGTTTATCACTAGCTTTTTTCTTTCTAGTTTTATAACCTTTAGTTGGCATACCCCATGGAGTAACAGGATGTCTTCCAGAGTTTGTTTTACCTTCCCCTCCACCGTGTGGGTGATCAATAGGGTTCATAGCAGATCCTCTTGTTTGAGGTCTAATACCTAGGTGTCTACTTCTACCAGCTTTTCCAACTACCATATTTATATAATCTTCGTTACCAACTACACCAATTGTAGCCATACAAACACCAAGAATTTTTCTCATTTCACCTGAAGGTAATCTTAAGATAACATATTTATCTTCTCTACCCATGATTTGAGCATATCCACCAGCAGATCTAGCGATTTGAGCACCTTTTCCTGGTTTTAATTCAATATTATGAACCATTGTTCCAACAGGAATATTCATTAATTGCATCGCATTACCTGGTAAAATATCAAGTCCTGAAATTGCAGATTGAACTTTGTCTCCAACTTTTAATCCAGAAGGTTGAATAATATATCTTTTATCTCCATCAACATATGATACTAATGAAATTCTACAGTTTCTATATGGGTCATACTCAATAGTAGAAATAGTACCTTCTATTCCAAATTTATCTCTTTTGAAATCAATAATTCTGTATAGTTTTTTAGCACCTGCTTCTTTGTGTCTTGAAGTAATTCTACCGTTATTATTTCTACCAGCTGCTGCTTTTACTCTTACAAGTAAAGATCTAACTGTTGGTTTTGAAGTAATATCAGAGCTATCGATAACTGACATAAATCTTCTTGCAGGAGTTATTGGTCTAAATTTTTTAATTGCCATTTTTTACTCCTTATGCTGAAAGGTTCGCAATTGCTGCGCCTTCTGGTAATGTTACATAGAATTTTTTGAAATCAACTCTTTTCCCAAGTTTTCCTCTAAATCTTTTAACTTTTCCATCTTGTCTTAAAGAGTTGATTTTTGTTGGAGTTACTCCAAAATACTCTTTGAAAACCTCTTTTAAACCTGTTTTAGTCATTCTAGGACTAGTTTGAACAACGATTACACCGTTTTCTTGAAGCTCAATTGTTTTTTCTGTATATAAAATTGATTTAATATCTGTAATATCTGCCATTTTAAGCCTCTTTTGTTAATAAATCAAGTACTGATTTTTCAATTAGCACCGAGTGGTAAACTGCAAGTAAATAAGCATTTACTTCTTGCTTCTCCACTACATAACAGTTTTTAATATTTCTGAATGCTAAATAAGTTTTTTCATCAATTGAATCAACAACGATTAATGTATCTCTCTTATTTAATTTATTTAAAACTGCAACCGCATCTTTTGTTTTACCTGATTCTAATTTTACAGAATCAACAACAAAAAGTGACCCATTGTTTGCTTGTGCATTTAAAGCATATTTAAGTGCTAAAGCTTTTTGTTTTTTATTTACTTTTTGCTCATAATTTCTTTTAGTAGGACCGAATACAACTCCCCCACCAACGAATAAAGGAGATCTTTTAGAACCCCATCTAGCACCACCACTACCTTTTTGAGCTTTAGGTTTTTTACCACCACCACTTACTTCTGCTCTTGTTTTAGCAGCTGCAGTGTTTGCTCTTAAAGAAGATAAATATGATTTTACATATAAATATAAGTTATGTTTATTTATCTCTTCATAACTCGTTGGTAAAACTACTTCACCATTGTTTTCAAAATTTGCATTTAATACTATTGCTTTACTCATTTAGCAACCTTTACTTTACCTAGTCTTCCATTAGCTCCAGATACTGAACCTTTTAAAACTAAAATTCCAGTTTCTGCATCAAATGATAGAACTTCATTTTTTACAGTTACATTTGTATTTCCGTATTGACCTGGCATTTTTTTACCTGGTTGAACTCTTCCTGGAAACTCACAGTTACCAATTGAACCTGTTCTTTTACCCATTCTGTGTCCGTGCGAACCTCTACCACCAGCAAAATTCCATCTTTTAACTACACCAGAGAAACCTCTACCTTTTGTTTTAAAAGTTGTTTTAACTACTTTTGCTTCACCTAATCCTGAAACATCCAAGTCTCCAGCCTCAGAATTTGCTACAGTAATTGTTGCAAATCTATTGAACTCTTTAGATAGGTTATATTTTTTTTGTTGACCTTCTATAGCTTTGTTAAATTTTTTACCATTGCTATAAGAAACTAATGCTACACCATCAGTAACTTGACATACCTTTGTATCAAGAACTTTTAAAAGTGTAACCGCTGTACTTGGAACAGATACTGTTCTACTCATACCGATTTTTTGAACTATGAATTCCATCTTGTATTACCCTTTCTTATTATTCTTGACCCATTGATCTTACTTCAACATCAACTTCAGGAGCAAGGTCAAGTTTCATTAATGAATCAACTGTATCAGCAGTAGCTGCGATAATATCGATAATTCTTGAATGAACTCTGATTTCAAATTGCTCTCTTGAATCTTTGTTAACGTGAGGACCTTTGATAACTGTATATCTTCTGATTTTTGTAGGCAGAGGGATTGGACCTCTTAAATCAGCACCAGTTCTCTTTACAGCTTCAACAATTGAAGCAACACTTCTGTCTAAAACTCTGTGATCATAAGCTTTAAGCTTTAATCTGATTTTTTCCATTGATTTTCCTTTAAAGAACTCGTTAGACCCCAATAAATTGGCTCTAACCACATTAAGTGGACGCGGATTATAACTTAAAATTCGTTAAATGTCAATATTTATGGGTGTTTATAAGAAAAATATCCAATTTTATTTCCTTTTATAAAGGAATAAAATAGATATTTTATATACATTGAAAGTTATATTTAAGTTATATAATTTCTTCAATAAATTTAATTTTCTAATTTTTGATTATAATTTTGACAAAATTTAATCCTAAAACTGTTTCATTTTCACATGAATTACATTTTAATTTTATTTTATTCTGACAAACAGGACAATAATTCATATTAATATACGAGATTTTATTTCCACTCAATTTCTCTTTTACTGAATAAACAAAATTGTTTTATAGAAGTTTTTAAAAGATTAAACATAAGATTTTATCTTAAAGACAAAATCTTATTATAAAAGCTATAAAAAGTATTTTTCTGAATTATTTTTTAATTTAGAAAATATCTCTTCAAATGAAGCAGGATATACTCTTGCTTGACCAATTGTAGTTATAAAATTTGTATCTCCAATCCATCTTGGTACTAAATGATAATGTACATGCTGCTCTATCCCAGCTCCTGCAGCTTTACCTAAATTCATACCAATATTAACACCTTCACAAGGCATAACATCTTTAAGCAATTTTACTGCTTGCTTTACTCTTTTTGAAACTCTTTGCCAAATTTCATCATCTAAATCTTCTATATTTGAAGTATGAAAATTTGGGACAACCATAAAGTGACCTGGACTATATGGATATTTATTCATAACAATAAAACAATATTCATCACTAAATAAAACTTGATATTTTTTATCTTCTTTATTTTTTAGTATATGACAAAATACACAATCTTTTATCTTTTCATCACTTACATAAGAGTATCTCCATGGAGCGTAAAGATGTTCCATCTTAATCCTTAAATAAAATTTGGTGCATCATTTGCAAATAATATTAAATCACCTACTCTTGTGCTACTTGCTAAAATCGTTTGCATCTGTGATTTGTCTTTTAAAACTATCAATTTATCTTTATGTATATTTGAAGTAAATATATGTGTATTTAAACTTCCTGTAACTATTATTAAATCAAAAGTTTCATCTATTGATTTTGCAAGTATAATATTTGCTGTATCCGTTGCTTCAACAAGTCCTGGAGTTATTATAACTCTTCTTCCATCATATGTTGAAGATATCTTAACAGCCTCAAGCATTCCTTCTAGATTACCATTAAATGAGTCATCTAAAATAACTTTACCATTTTGCTCTATTTTTTGAAGCCTATGCTCAACTTGAGGAATAGTTGTAAGTGCAACTTTTATTTCTAAAATACTCATTCCCAAATTATAAGCAACTAAAATAACTGCTGTTAAATTTATAGCATTAAAACTTCCTAAAATTGGAGCATAAAACTCTTCTGCTCTTCCACCAACTTCAACCTCAAACCAAATTCCATCTAGTGTACTTTTTAAAATATTTAAGTTGTTTGGGAACTTTGTAATTTTTGGATAATCTTTGATAGGAACACTTTCATGTACAAATCCCATTTCCATTCTTGGAGATTTTAAAAGTTCCATTTTTGTATTAATTATGTTATTTAAAGTTTTAAAATATTCAATATGTTGCTCACCAACACTTCCAATAACACAAATTTGTGGCTCTAAAAAAAGTGCAATTTCTTCAATATCACCTTTAATTCTAGCTCCTGCTTCAGCTATATAAATTTGAGTATCCAAAGGTAAATCTCTATTTACATCTAAAACTAATCCTGCTATTGTATTTACGCTTCTTGGAGTTTTGTAAACTTTAAATCTTGATTTCAAAACATGATACAAAAAGTTTTTAATAGATGTTTTTCCAAATGAAGCTGTAATTGCAACTGTTCTAAGACCTGCAATACTTCTATGTTTTTGTTTTGCTCTATTTTTAAAAGATATAAAAAGAAGTTTTTCCAAAATAGCACTTATTATGTAAGTCAAAATTAAAGGAATAAATATAATTTTATTCATACAATCTTCGTACATTAAACATATACCAATAACAATAAATGTCAATACAAGTAATATTGCTAAAAATCTTTTTACTCTAGCTGTCAAAACAAGTGAATTTGTAAGTTTTCTATTCCATAAAACAAAACTTGTTAGATAAATTACAAAGAAGTAAACTGAGAAATATGGTTCTGGAATTAAATAAAAAAGAACTATAGGGGATAAAAAATATGTTATATGCCACTGCCATTTATGATGCTTAAATACAACCCTATCAAGTTTATAATTGTACCATTGAAGGTTTGTAATTAAATACCAACCTAAACTCATTATTAAAATAATATGTGTAGCAATATTAAGATATTCCATCTTCCACTCTTTTACTTATATTTTGTGCATACTTTAGAAAAAAATAATGATCACCAACATATGATGTAAAACTAGATTTTTTTATTAATTCAGCTATTTTTTTTCCAGATTCCAAAGATGTTGCAGTATCATTTTCACCCCAAAATATAAAAGCATTATTTTGAAAAGCTTTAAAATTTGAACTAAAATCCTCATTTACAACATTTTTAAAGGTAGAGTACATATTTTCACTCATTTTTTCAACATCTTTACTTCTGAAAGTTTTAGTAAGATTTCTTAAACCTAAACTATTTAGAAGTTTAGCAAAAAATATTTTTATTTTAACCTTTGCTGATTTCTGTTCTAAAATCCCAGCACTACTTAGTAAAACTAAATTTTCTGGATTAAGTAGCGTTGCTACTTTACCACCAAATGAGTGTCCTACTATTGCAATACAATTTGAATTTAAACTTTTTAAAAACTCTTTTACTGCTTTTGAATAATCACTTGTAGTTAAAACATAAGAATTTTGCGTTTTTCCAAAACCAGGCATATCAATATATATATGTCTAAAATCTTTTAAATAGTTTGAAAAAGCTGTTTTCATAACATCTTTATTCGATCCCCATCCATGTAAAAATAGAATATCTTTCGTTTTTGTAGGATTTACAATTTCATAAGAGAGTTCAAAAATTTTATCTTCAACTACAAGATTTTTAACAGCCAAAGTTATTTTCCTTTTGCACTTTGAATTTTATTTACATATTCATAAGTTATTGGAATATGTTTTTTCTTCGGTAAATTTAAAGCAACTTTTTCAAATACATCTTGAAAATCAGAAAATAGATAATTTGCCATTGAACCTGGAATTGAATTTATCTCATTTAAATATACTTTATCCTCAATAATAAAAAAATCACATCTTATTATTGAACCTTCAAACAAAGTATTATAAAGTCTTTTGAAATTTTCTCTTATTTCAATATTTAATTTCTCACCTAAATCAACCTCTTTTGCTTTTGATGTTCTTGAAAAATCCAAATATTTCTTATCAAAATCTAAAAATTCAGTTTTTTGTGGCTCTTCAACAATAGAAAATAAAAACTCTCCATTAACTTTTGTACCTGCTAGGTTATACTCTTTCACACCACTAATAAATGGTTCAATAATAATTGCATCATCAAATTCAAATGCAACATCAATTGCATAACTTAGCTCCTCTTGATTTTTAACAATAGCAACACCAATAGAGCTTCCAAGTTTTACTGGTTTTAATATAACAGGAAACATATCAACTTTTATAGTATCGTTTTTTGTAAAATATTTATATGGTAAAGTTAAAACATCAACGCTTTGAGCATAACCTTTTGTGATAAATTTATTTGAGCTAACAACACATGCTTCAGTTCTTGGTGCAATAAAAGGAATATTATAAAAATCTAATACAGAAGATAAAATTCCATCTTCTCCATCTCCACCATGAGATAGATTTAAAACAACATCAAACTCTATATTTTGCTCTTTTTTAAATAATCCAGATAATTTATAAAATCCACCTTTTTTTAAATAAACCTTATCAAATTTTGAATAATCACCACTACTAAAAAGTTTTGAATTTATTTTAGAAATTGGAATTTCATATAAATCTCTATCTTTATCAATAAAAATATAAACTAAATCATTTTTTAATACATCTTTCATTGCAATTGAACTTACAATTGAGATTTCATGCTCAAAACTTAAACCACCAAAAACTATTGCTATTTTCATTATAACTTTCCCTTTTAATATCTATTTTTGTAATTTTCTAAGCGCTTCTCTTACTAATTCACTTGTTGTTACACTAGCACAAGTTTTTAAAACTGTTGTGATTAAATCTTTTTTGAAACCTAAAGATTCTAGTGCCAAAGATGCTTCTAGACTTATATTTAAAGCTTCGTCATTAGACTCAGTATCAACAATAAACCCGCTAAGCTCAACTAAAATTCTACTAGCACCTTTTGGTCCAATTCCTGGAACTCGTTTTAGCATATTCACATCATGGTTTGTAACAATTTGAGAAAATGAACTAGGAGTAAATGTTGAGCAAATAGCAAGTGCTACTTTTGGACCAACTCCATTTATTTTAATAACCGTATCAAATAATTTTTTTTCATTGCTATCTAAGAACCCATATAAACTGTGTGCATCTTCCCTGATAATTTCAGTAATTTCAAGCTGAATCTCATCTGAAATAATTTTTGAGCTACAGTTTAAAGAAACAAAAACTTCATAAATAACTCCATTAACATTTAATTGAAGTACCGTTGGTTCTTTTTTTACTACTTTTCCAATTAAGCCGATAATCATATTTAAATCTCTTTGCAACTTTTTTCTAAATTTATTAATTTTTTATAACAAATTAATATTTAACAAATAATTTTCATTATATAATAATTCTGCTTAAACATTATAAGGAACAGATATGTTAGAAATAATAACAAAAAAATAAGTAACAAGATAATTTTTGCTTTATTTATTTTGATGTTTATAAGTAGTTTAACAATAGTTTATTCTACTACTACAAAAGTTACAAATGACTCTATTGCAAATGCAAAAGATAGCTTAGAGATGCTAAACGCTTCTATTTTTCAGACTTTAAGAAACACTATGAATACAGGTGACCCTGCTTTGATAGCAAAAGCTGAAGAAGAAGCAAAGCAAATAAAAGGTGTAAAACACCTAACTGTAGCTAAAGGTAAGCCTCTTATGGAGCTTTATGGGTCAACAACTCCATTTACAACAGACAAAGAAGTTCTAAAAAGCTTTGAATCTAAACAAAATCAAATTTTTCAAGCAAAAGAGAATGGTGATCACACTATTAGAATGATAAAACCTATGATTGCAACTGCTGAATGTATGGCTTGTCATGCTAATCAGAATGTAGGTGATGTAATTGGTGTTATGGATTTAACTTTCTCTTTAAATGAAACAGATAAAAGAATATCTTCGTTATTAAAAGAGATATCTTTTATTTCAATTCTTTTAGGATTTATAACTATTGCATTAGTTTTTATTGTTGTTAGAAGAGCTACAAATCCTGTAGAAAATCTAAAAGCTGGATTTGAAAATCTACTACATTCAAATGACACAAATATAAAATTAGATGTAAAATCAAACGATGAAATAGGAGAAGTAGCTAATTTATTTAACTCTTATATGAATAAAGTTCGAGATGGTCTAAAACAAGATGCTATTGTAATAGAAGAGGCAAATGATATAATTGAAAAAACATCAAATGGTTTCTTTGTTTACAAAGTAAATAGTACAGCATCAAATGAACATGTTGAAGATTTAAAAAATAAATTAAACTTAATGATAGAAAGAACAAAAGAGACCCTAGATAAAATAAATATAGAGCCCACTGCACAACCACCGAGACCGTTAAATATTCCGTGTCAAAGTAATTCTGATAGGAGAAATCCTATCAC
>CAYLKG010000032.1:0-20930 GCA_964384195.1 uncultured Aliarcobacter sp.
AATTATTTATATATTGTTAAAAGATTAATATATGATATACAAAATATTTTATTAAATAGAATATTAAAAATAAAAATCAAGAAGCTTTAAATTGCTAAAATATCATCGTAAACAATTAAGCACTAATTTAGTAGAATGAATAACATTACAAATAAATTTAATTTTTAAGGAGTTTTTTTATGCCACCTACTACTTTACAGATTATTGCTGCTATTATTTTTGCAATTGCAGTTATTCATATTTTTTCAGTTAAATATTTTGAGCACTTAGCACATAGAAGCGAAAAACATTCAGGACTTTTTCATTTACTTGGAGAAATAGAAGTTGTTTTTGGAATTTGGGCTATGGTTTTAGTTATTTTTATGTTTATTTTGTTAGGCAAATATGAAACTATTGATTATGTTAATTCTAGAAGTTATATTGAAACTATGTTTGTTTTCGTAATTATGGTTATAGCTGGTACTAGACCAATTTTACAAACAGTTGTGTTATTGATTAAAAAAATATCAAATGCTTTACCGAAAAAAGGTGCTATTGGGTTTTACTTTGTTGTTATGGCTATAGTGCCTCTTTTAGGATCTCTTATAACTGAGCCTGCAGCTATGACTTTAGCAGCTTTGATTTTAGCAGATAAACTTTTTTCGCAAGGAATTTCAAAAAAACTAAAATATATGACTTTGGGAACATTGTTTATAAATGTTTCTATCGGTGGAACTTTGACAAATTTTGCAGCGCCACCAATTTTGATGGTTGCTCAAACTTGGGATTGGAGTACAACTTTCATGTTTACAACTTTTGGTTGGAAAGCTATTATTGCAATATTTATAAATACTATTTTAATAATTTTGTTTTTTTACAAAGAGTTAGGATCTATAACTATTAGAACGACAGTAACTGATAGAGAAAATATTCCATTTGCTATTGTTTTAACTCACTTTGTGTTTCTTTTTTTGGTTGTTTATTTTGGGCACTATCCAGCTTTCTTTATGAGCATATTTTTATTATTTTTGGGAGTTACTTATGCTTATCAACAATATCAAGATAGATTAATGCTAAGAGAAGGTCTTTTGGTTGCATTTTTTTTAGGAGGATTAGTTCTTTTAGGAGGTCAGCAAGAGTGGTGGCTAAAGGATATTATTTCAAATATGAGTAATGTTGAAGCTTTTGTTGGAGCTATAACATTGGGAGCTTTCACGGATAATGCTGCAATTACATATTTAGGTTCATTAGTTCAAGGATTAAGTGAAGAGTTTAAATATTTTCTAGTTGCAGGAGCAGTTTGTGGTGGTGGATTAACTATTATTGCAAATGCACCAAATCCAGCAGGTGCTGCTATACTTAAAAGTCATTTTGAAGATAATTCAATAGATCCTAGATATCTATTTTTAGGAGCTTTGGTTCCTACATTAATTGCTAGTTTGTGTTTTATAATTTTATAAGGATATAAAAAATGGTTTCAAATTTTGCAAAATTTGCAAGAACAAATAAAAGTTTAATAGTTTTCTCTAACTCTTTTGACCATATAGAGATATTTAAACATTTTTATAATACAAGAGTAAAGCCAAAAGAGTTTGGTTTTGTAAAAATAAATGAAGATAGGATTTGTCTTTTACATGAAGACTTAAAGTGTGATTTAATTATTGGAAAGACAAATGAAGAGATAAAAAATAAGTTACTCGAAATCTTTGAAAAGGAGTCAAGATATATAATGACCTCTTCAAGATTTGTAATTTTTCCTAAAAAGTTTTCTTTTAAAAGAGTTGCAAATAGAATTTTTTCAGATTACATTATGCAAAGTGCTGGAGAAGTTACTTTTTCAAAAGTTGGAAATAAAATAGTAATTAATTGTTGTGGTGGTTCAAAAGTTTTAAATTTAAAATCTAGAGCTATTGATGCTTTAATAATTCAAGATGAATTAGAAGCAAATTTTGATGATGAGTAGGATTAGAACTCCTCTTCATCGTCAGCTTCACTATCAAAACAGTAAATACACTCTTCATCAAAGAATGAGTATTCATCATAACAATAGAATTTTTCACAGCTATCACATTTAAAACAATCATGTTCTTTTGATAGTTTTTGTTCTAGTTCTTCTTCGCTTAGATTATTTTTCTTAGCATAATCCTCAAAAATTTTATAAACATTTTTGTTTTTATCGTTTTTTAATTCTTTTGCTAAATCTTCTAAAGTTTCTATATTCATTTTTTGCCTTTTGAAATTTTGTAAAAGCTATATTATCTCAAAAAATGGTATAATCTCGACTTAAAAAAGAAACAGGCAGTTTGTAAATGGAAGAAAATATTATAAAAACGCAGAAATTCATAATCAAGTATTTTACAGAGATTATGATAAAAGGTGAAAGAGCTAAAAGACAGATGATAAATCAACTTTTTTTTAATCTTCAAACAATTTCAAAAAAAATCTCAAATGATATAACTATAAAAAAGTTCTTTGACAAAATTGAACTCATCTCTCCTATAGAATTTAGTGATATTTTAAGAGATAAACTTTTAGAAACTCCTGGAATTCAGCAAGTTTTAGAAGCAATTCAAATAGATAATATACATACTTTAGATGATATCAAAGTAGAAGTAAATAAGTATATGGCAGACTCAATAGTAGACAAAACTTTTGTAGTCCGAGCAAAAAGAGTTGGAATTCATGATTTTAAATCAACGCACATAGAACAAACTGTTGGTGGATATATGCTTGCGCATAATAGAACAAAAGGAGTTGCTTTAAAAGGTGCTGAAGTTGTCATTAAAATAGAATTAGAACATGCTCAATTAAATATTATTACAAAAAAACATTATGGACTTGGTGGATTTCCTTTAGGAACCCAGGGTGAAGTTTTATCTTTGATGTCTGGAGGATTTGATTCTACTGTAGCTTCATATTTGGCTATAAAAAGAGGATTAAAAACTCACTTTGTATTTTTTAATCTAGGTGGAGTTGCACACGAAATTGGGGTTAAACAAGTATCTTGGTATTTATGGAATAAATTTGCTAATTCACATAGAGTTTCATTTATAACTGTTCCTTTTGAAGATGTTGTTACTCAAATATTCAAAGATGTTAGTGCACCTTACATGGGGGTTATGCTTAAAAGGCTTATGTTACTTGCTAGTGAAAAAATAGCTCAAAATTTGGATGTTGATGCTCTAATAACAGGTGAGAGTGTGGCGCAAGTTTCAAGCCAAACTTTAAAAAATTTAAGTTTAATTGATGATGTCTCAAATATGTTAGTTTTAAGACCACTAGCATTTATGAGTAAACCAGATATTATGGAAATAGCATCTAAAATTGGAACAAAAAGGTTTGCAGAAGCGATGCCTGAGTATTGTGGAGTTATATCTCAGCATCCTGTTACAAATGGAAGTTTCAATAGAGTTGAAAAAGAGTCGAAATTTTTTGATTATTCTGTTTTGGATGAAGCTGTAAGAAATGCTAAATTTAAAAATGTAGATCAACTATTAGATGATATTTGTGAAGTTGGAACTCTAGAAGTTGTAAATGATTTAAGTGCTGAAGATATTATTATTGATATTAGACAAAGTGCTGATAATTTAAAAGCTTCTTGTACTGTTCTAAAAATCCCATTTTATGATTTAAAAAAAGAGTTTAAAAAATTGCCTCAAGATAAAACTTATCTTTTATATTGTGATAAAGGTGTAATGAGTCAATTGCATGGACAATATCTAAAAGATGAATACAAGTTTGAGAACATAAAAGTTTATAGACCAAATTAAAAAAGGAGAAGAGAATGAAAAAAGTAGTTTTAGCACTTGTTGCTTTAGTTGCTATTGTAATTGCTGTGTGTTTTACTTTACGAAGTAGTGCAAATAGTAAAATTGAAGCAAAAATTGAAGAGTTGAAAAATAATGGTTTTAATGTGACATACAACAAAAAAAATGTTCCATTTAAAATAGAAGCAAATGGTAATATAGAGGTTGCATATTCACAAAAAGTTTTAGACTATGTGGTTAGTATTCAAGAAGAAGGTGATTTCAAAAAGAATTTTCAAAAGGTTATAAAACTTTTTGATAAAAAAGATATAGATTTGGCTTTAGAAGGTCTCAGCTTTGATTATGACTTTAAAGTAAATGTTTTAAATAAAAAACTTGATTTAAATTTATATTTAACAAAATTTTCAAATAGTTTGATGCAAGAATTATTGGCTTCAAAAGAAGATAAATCTTCTGAAATTTTAGGAAATATGTTAAAAAATAGAGATTTCCAAATAAGTTTTGATGAAAATGGAAACTATAAAATCAAAGATATAAATTATATTATGCCTGAAGAGACAATTACTCTTAGAGGTATAACTGGAAGCAAAAAAACTTTTGATTTGAAGTTATTGAAATTAACTAGTAAAGAAGATGATTTAACACTTACTTTTGAGGGAATAAGAAGTTTTTATGAAGAAAAAGCTAATCAAGTTATTGATTCAAAATTAGATATTGCAAATTTAGAAGTTTTAGACAGTAGTGCTGATTTAAAATTAAAAAATATAAAAATTTCATCTTTTTCTAAAATTGTAAATGATTTATTAGAAGGGAATTCTAAAATAGCTTTTGAAGATTTAAGTTTAAAACAGTTGAATACTTTAGGAGCTAATTTACAAACAAATTTAAAAGACTCTTTTCTTGAAATAAGTTTCAATAAAATTCCATTTAAAAAATATGAAGAGTTTATGGATGTATATGATTCGATGGAACAAGACAGTGAAAAACTAATACAAAAATCAAAAGAGTTTTTAGAAGCACTTTCAAAAGCTGGAATTGAAATATCTTTAAATGGTAATTCGAAAAATTTAAATTTAGAAAATAAAGAGTGGTTCAAAGAGTTTGATTTTAAATCTAAATTTACTTTAAATAAAAATTTATCATCTATGAAATTTGAAGGAATCGATGATATCTTTGAAACAATAAATGTTGATGTAAAGGTTGACAAAGAGTCTGTAGAAAAAGCTACTAAAGAATTAGGATTGAATAGTGATAATAAAATACAACTTATTGATTCTGAAGATAAAAAATTTAAAGTTTTCAAAGTTGAGTTAAAGGCTGATGGACTTTATATAAATAATGCTTTATCTTTAAATAAAGAAGCTTTAAAATTCCCAAAAGAAGAGATAAATAACTCTTATTTACCAGATAATGAGGTATTTGAAGATAATAGTAAAGTTTCTTATAGTTACAAAATGTTAGATAAAAATACTTTAAGAGTAGATTTTAAATATGAGTCTTCATTAGACAAAATAAACTCTGGTGGAATCAGTGTATCTTTCCCACAATTAAAAGATGAAATATCAATAAAAGATAAAAAATCAAAAAACTTCAAAAGTTTAGACGTATATAAAGCTGGAGATGATTTATATAGTGGAATTTTAAATAAAAATGTTAAAGCTTCTTATCTTATAGTAGAAGGTTTTGATGAAAACTGGACGGATACAAAAGTTGTAAAAGAGTTTAGTTTAGACATCGATGTAACTAAATTAGATGATGTTTTAGAGATAAATTTAAGAGGATATTCTTCAAATATTGAAGGAGAATATGAATTAGTTCCAACAGAAAAATCTAGCCAAACTCAAGATCAACAATCATATTATATTAAAATAGCAGATGTAGATTTACAAGAGGAAAAAGCTAAAATAAAATAAATATTTAGGCTTTTGCCTAAATATTTTCTCTTTTTCTCATAATTTCTTTTTCTATTAAAATAAAGCAAAAAGGAATTAAAGATAGTATAAATAGTTTTAAGCTAAAATTAAATTTCCAATCATATCTATTCATTGCATTATATAAAGCGATACAAAAAAGAATGAAAAATATTCCGTGCATCATTCCAAAAATTTTTACAGCCATCGGTTCTGCAAAAAAATATTTTAATGGCATTGCAAAAAAAACTAGTATTAAATAAGATATTCCCTCAATAATTGAAATCAATCTAAATTGAGCAAATTTTGTCCTAAACATTTCTTTCCTTATAATTTTTAGCCTAGTATATTTAACTATTCTTTATCAAAGGTTAATATAACACCATTTTGAGTAAAATCCACCCATGATGAACGAAATAGAAAACAAAAAAATAATATTAACTACACTAAATTCAAGATTTTCTCACTCAAGTCTCTCTTTGCGATATCTTTATGCAAACCTAAAAGAGTTAAAAGATGAAGCAAAAATTTTAGAGTTTGTAATAAATAGTCAAAATCAAACAATAGCAGAAGAGATATTGACACATAAGCCAAAAATAGTAGCAATATCTACATATATTTGGAATGCAACAGATGTTGCAGAGATTGTAAAATATATAAAACTTATTAGCCCAAATACTATTATAGCTCTGGGAGGACCAGAAATTAGTCATTTACCTCATAGAGTAGATTTCTCTATGGCTGATTATTTTATGTTTGGAGAAGGTGAAATTAGTATTTATAACTTATGTAAAAATATCTTAGGTGGTATTAGACCAAAAGATAAGATAATACAAGCAAAACCGGTCGAGTTTGATAAGATTGAACTACCTTATGATTATTACACTGATTTTGATATAAAAAATAGACATATTTATATAGAAAGTAGCCGAGGTTGTCCTTTTACATGTGAGTTTTGTTTATCTTCAATAGACTCTTCAATGAGATATTTGCCAGTAGATGTTTTTTTAAATGAGATTGATAAATTGTGGCAAAGAGGAGCTAGAAATTATAAGTTTATTGATAGAACTTTTAATCTAAAGATATCTTATGCAAAAGCTATTTTAGAATTTTTTTTAGCCAAAAATGAAGATTACTTTTTACATTTTGAGGTAATTCCAGATAATTTTCCAGAAGAGTTAAGAGAACTTTTAAAAAAATTTAAAACAGGTAGTTTACAACTTGAAGTTGGAATTCAAACATTAAATATGGATGTTGCAAAACAGATTAATAGAAATCTTAGATTCGAGAAAATCAAAGATAATCTTAATTTTTTAAGTAAAGAAACAAATGCACATATGCATATTGACTTAATTGTTGGACTTCCAACAGAGAGTATTGAAAGTTTTAGGGCTAACTTAGATTTACTTTATACAATGAGTAGTGGAGAGATTCAAATAGGAATTTTAAAAAAACTATCAGGTACAACTTTAAATAGACATGATGAACTACATGGAATGGTTTACAATCCAAATCCACCGTATGATATATTAAAGAACAATTTGATAGATTTTTCACTTATGCAAGATATGAAAAGATTTGCCAGATTTTGGGATATAGTTTATAATAGTGGAAACTTTGTAAAGACTTCAAAATTATTATTTAAAGATGGAAAAGTTTTTGATAACTTTTTTGATTTTAGCAAATGGATTTATAAAAGAAGTGAAAGCACTTTTAAAATTTCACTTGATAGAGTAGCAGAATACTTATTTGAATATTTAAGCAAAATGTATGATGAAAATAGAATTGTAAAAGCTATTTTGGATGATGTTATGGTGGTAGAGGGTCGTAAAATTCCTCCATTTTTGAAGAAATTTAAAAAATATGAAAAAGAGTTTATTCAAATAGAATTAACTAAGGCAAATAAAAGACAGATTTTAAGAAAGGAAGTTTAAATTAGCTAAATTTTAATAAAAAATAATATAATAATATGAGATTATTATTATTTAATAATAATTTTTTTATTAAGTAAGTAATAATACTTACTTAATTTTTTTTAAACATTTTTGAAAATAATGGAACAATTAAAGCCACAATATATCCAATAATTGCTCCGAGTATTATCTCACTAAAAAATCCACCAAGAGGTATAGATTTTATTGTTTCTTCAATAGATTGCAGTATATGTGTTTCGTGAGCAATAATTCCCCCACCAACAGCAAGCATGGCAATAGTTCCAAGTATCCCAATAGTTTTTATAATGTATGGCATAGATTGAACGAAACCATTTCCTATTTTATTTAAAACCTTATTTCTTTTTTCTTGCAAATAAAAACCAATATCATCCAATTTTATTATAAATGCAACTATTCCATAAACAAAAATTGTAGTTAAAATTCCAACAGAGATTAAAACCATAAGTTTAGTAATAAAATCACTATTATCAAGAAGACTTAAACCAATAACAATAATTTCAAATGATAAAATAAAATCTGTTTTAACAGCACTTTTTACTTTTTCATCTTCAAAATTTTGATTAGTATGCTCTTTTTTTAAATCTTTACTCTCTTCCTCATGGTGACCAAATTTTTCTAAAATACTTTCAATACCTTCGTATGCTAAATAAGCCCCTCCAATAATTAAAATAGGAGCTATTGCCCAAGGTGCTAAATAGCTTAGAAGTAAAACAATAGGAATAATTATAAATTTATTTATAAAACTTCCTTTTGCTATTTTGTAAACAATAGGAAGCTCTCTTAGAGCAGCTTTTCTTTTTGCTTCAAGCATTGCTACTTCTCTAAGGTGCTCAAGCTCTTTTAAAATCTCTTGTTGAGATTTTTCGTCTAATTTACTGATATTTTTAGTAAATTCTTCAACTGATTTAGCTTTTTCTAGCTCTTTTTTTAAAATTTCAGAAGTTGTTTCATTTGTAAAGTTTGCAATAGCTGCTAAATCATCTACTAAAAGACCACTTGATTTTATACTTGCAAGTTTTGTGTAAGTTGCTATGTCATCAAAAAGTAATCCAATATCATCAAGAGATGTTGCAAGAGTTTTTGCTGATGTTGCAACTGTTTTTCCAGCAAGTGAACCAATATCATCCGCTAAAATAGATAAATAGCCTAATATTCCTGCCATTAAATTCCTTTTTATAGTTTTTGAACTAGAATAGTATTTAAGATTTGCTAATAATATAATAATGAAAGGGAAAGCTTTGAATTACAGTAAAATCATTTTTACTCTATTAGTGCTATATATTTTAGCTGATATGTTTAACACATATTTTGTAAAGTAGATTTAAATAAAGTTAGTAGCTGTCTATATTTTGAAAACTCCAACCATTATTTTTGAGAAGACCAATAAGAGTTTTTAAATTCTCTTTTCCATTGAAATTGTTTGTAAACATAAAATCATGCATTAATAAAACTACTTTGTTTGTAGTTTCATGATTTCTTGTATAGACTTTTTCCATTAACTCATAAATTTCATTAGGTGTTTGTATTGGTTTTCCATTTTTTTCATAAGACCACTCAAGATCCCAACCATAAACATAAAATCCCTCTTTATAAATATCATCGTAGCCAATAAGTTCTATTTCTCTTTGCTTTTCTTCAATCATATTATCATTTTTTGTAATTGTAGGTAATCTAAAAACATTTCTTCCAGCTAATCTTACAGGTAAAAAAGCAGATGAAGTTTTTGATTTTCTATTAATAGATAGTAAAACATTTGTTTTTTTTACATCTTCTACTACTAAAACCGGGTTACTATAAAATTTTATATATTTATTGCTTGCATGTGAGTATGTATGATTTCCAATAGTAATATTTGGAAAACTTAGAGTTTCTTCATATATACTTTTGAAATTTTCTATTTGATGTCCAATGAAAAACATACTTACAGGAATATCTTCTTCACTTATAACTTCTAAAATATTTTTTGTTGATATTAAGGGTCCATCATCAAAAGTTAAAAGTGCTATTTTTTCTTTATTTGTATCTTGTCTTATTTCAATCTTAGTTTTTTCTTCTTTGTTAATATCATCTTTTAGATCTTTTTGAAAAATCTCAAATACATCAAAGTTTAAATTTTTTCTATCTATTTTTAAAACAAAAGGTTTAAATTTATATAAGCTAGTAGTTAAATTATCTCTTAGTTTTTTTGCTTCTTCTTTTGACTCAAATATTCCATAATTTGTTCTATAGTATTGAGTTCCTTTTTCTCTTGTAATAGCTACTCCATATTTATTCTCTTTTAGAATATTGTCTTTACAAAAAATAGCATCTTTATAGGTTAAATTACTACAAATTGATACAGTATAAAATTCATCTTTTGCAAAAATATTTATAATTAGAAAAAATAAAATAAGAATAATACGAAAAAAGCTAAACACAAAACTCCCCAGATGCTTAAAATCAATTTGCTATAATACATCAAATAATTTAAAAGAAGAGAAAAATTGGAAGAAGTTTATGATTTAATCGTTGTTGGTGCGGGACCTGCAGGTATATTTGCAAGTATTAGTGCAGCAAAAAATAACAAAAAGGTATTGCTAATTGAAAAAATGCCACAAATTGCCCTGAAGTTAAAAGCTACAGGTGGAGGAAAGTGTAATTTAACTAATACTTTAAGTAAAGATGAGTTTATTGAAAAGTTTGGAAAAAGTGGAAGATTTATAAAAGATGCTCTTGAAAATTTTTCTAAAGATGATTTAATTAAGCTTTTTGCTAGTATGGGAGTCGATACAATAGCAAGAGATGGCTTTAGAATTTTTCCTATAAATCACAGTTCGACTATAATTTTAGAAGCTTTAGAAAAAGAGTTGGAAAGACTTAAAATACAAACAAAAATTTCAATAAAAATAAAAAATATTGAAAAGATTGGTGAATTGTTTTTTGTAAATACTACAACTGAAACTTTTAAGTCAAAAAATTTAGTCCTTTCAACTGGTGGTTTAGGATATCCAACTTTAGGAGCAACTGGCGATGGGTATAAATTTGCTACAGATTTTGGACATAAAGTTACGCAAACTCATCCTGCAATGATGCCACTTTTTACAAAAGAGAAAAACTTTGCTTCTTGCAAGGCTGATACAATTGCAAAAGCAGTTTTAAAGGTAAATATTCCTAAGTATAAAAATTTAAAACTCATTGGAGATTTAATTTTTACTGCACAAGGATTAAGAGGTCCAGTGATTTTAGATTTTGCAAGAGAAATTACACCAATATTGGCTAGTTATGATGAAGTTCCTTTACTTATAAATTTTTTCAAAGGTAAAAATGAGGAAGAAATTTATAAACATCTAAAAGATGAAATATTAAAAAATCCAACAAACACAATTTTACAAAATCTTGAAACTTTGTTGGCAAGTAGTGTCGCAAGTGAAATTTTGAATATGTGTGAAATTTCTTTTGATTTAAGATTTAAGCAAATTGAAGGTTTTAAGCGAGAAAAATTAATAAAAACTTTAGCATGGACACCTTTTACAATTGTTGGTCATGATGGCTTTAAGCAAGCAATGATTACAAGAGGGGGAGTTAGTTTAAAAGAAATTGATTCTAAAACTATGCAAAGTCGTTTGGTTGAAGGTTTGTATTTTTGCGGGGAGTTAGTAGATATAGATGGTCCTTGTGGAGGGTACAATCTTCAATGGTCTTTTTCTAGTGGATTTTTAGCAGGAAAATTAAAAAAAATATAACCAAAATAAATCTATTTGCCTAATTCACAATTTACAACATAGCTAAAATATAATATAATATAAAATCATTAGAAAATGGATAGGATTTATAATATGTTATTAATGAAACTTCAAGCTAGGGAAAAATTTGCTTTTTTACAATTAGCACATTATTTAGCAAGAATTGACAATGATTTTGGTGATAGTGAAGAAGAGATTATTTTAGAGTATTGTGATGAAATGGGAATTGAAAATATAGATTCTTTTGATATAAAAAATTTTAGTTTAGAAGATACTTTAAAAAATTTTAAAAGTGAAAGAAGTAAAAAAATTGTTATTTTAGAGTTGATGATTTTGATACATATTGATAGAAATTTCAATATAAATGAACAAATATTAATGGATAAGATTTCTCAAGGTTTTGGTTTAGAACTTGAAAATTTAGATGATTATTCTCAATGGGGGAAATCTGTTGCAATGTTATATGAGGTTGCAAAGGTTTTTATTGATGACAGAGATAGAAATATCGAATAGTTTAGGGTGAAACTTTTATGCAATTAATAGATAATTTAGATAGTAAAATTGAAAAATTATTGTATGAATATGAAAAAGTAAAACTTGAAAATATTGAATTATTGCAAAAACTTGATAAATTAAAAAATGAAAATGATGAATTAATTAAAAATAATCAAGATATGATTTTGGCAATAAACAGCACTTTAGCTCTGTTTGGAGGAAAAGATAGTGAGTAAAGATATAACATTTCATATAAATAATTTGGCCTACACTATAAATGCAGATGAAGAGTTAGAAAAAGAGCTATGTAAATATCTTAATCTATCAAAAAATAATGATACAAAAGACCTTCTTGTTGCATATTTAAATTTAAGCCAAGAGTTTAGAATTTTTAGAAAAAATGTTGAAAAAATAACAGAAAAATTATCAGGATTTTAATATTAAAGCCTTCTCTTTACTTGAAATAATAATTGCTATTGTGGTCATGGCTTTGATTTTTTCAATTGCTATTACTAAATTTAATAATATTAGTGAAAACTCAAATATTTTAACTTTTAAAGGCTATTTTGCTTTGATACAATTAGCAATCATTAGAAAAAAAAGTAAAGATATTTTGCTACAAAATCAAACAGTTATTAGCTTTTTAGACAATGCCAAAGTAAATACAAAAAATGAAGAATTATTTAAAAACATTTTAGATAAGCCTATTTTATCTGCAAGTATAAGTGATAATGAATATCGACATCGGGCAAAGATATCAAATAAAAAATATCTATTTTTTATTCAAAGTAAAACTTTTGAGTTTATTTTAGAAAATGCTGATTTTCTTTGTGTAAGGAGATAGAATGAATTACTACGAGTTATCTATTTTAAAATCTCCTTTGGATAATCTTACTTATCAAAGTGAAGAAATTATAGAAAATGGGGCTTTAGTTGAAGTTGTTTTGTCAAATAGAAAAAATCTAAATCAAGCAGTTGTTATAAAAAAGGTTGAGAAACCAGAGTTTAAATGTAGCAATATTTTAAAGATTACTGAGTTTTATTATAGTTCTTTTATGCTAGAAATTGCTGATTTTATAAGCAAGTACTATGTTTGTTCGTTAGGACAGTCTTTGAATATTTTTCAATTTTTTAATAAAAATATAGAGTATAAAAATATAAGTTTTGAATTTAAAAAAGAGATTAACTTATCAACTTTTCAACAAGAGGCAAAAGAATTTTTAGATATCAAAAAACAGGCTTTACTTTTTGCAAAAACAGGCGCTGGAAAGACTGAAATATATATAAAAACAATAAAAGAAGTTTTAATTTCAGGTAAACAATCTGTTTTTTTAATGCCTGAAATCTCTTTGACTCCTCAAATGCAAAAAAGATTAGAAGAGATTTTTGGGAAAACTATTGCTATTTGGCACTCAAAAGTTAGTGTAAAAAAAAGAAAAGAGATTTTACAAAATATTCAAAATGGAACTGTAAAACTAATAGCAGGTGCAAGGTCAGCCCTTTTTTTACCATATAAAGATTTGGGTTTAATTATTGTAGATGAAGAGCATGATGATTCATATAAAAGTGATAGTACACCAAAATATAATGCAAAAGATTTGAGTATTTTTATATCCAAAAAATTCGATATAAAACTTATTTTAGGAAGTGCAACACCTTCAATAAATAGTTTTCATAAAATGCCTTATTATGAACTTGATAGAACTTTTTATGAAACAAATAAAAACTATATTTTTGAAAATACAAGTCAAAAAATCTCTCAAAATACACTTTTTAAAATAAGTGAAGCAATCAAAAATCATCATCAAACAATAGTTTTTTTACCAACAAGGGCAAATTTTAAGCATCAAATCTGTTTTGATTGTGGAAAAAGTGTAGAGTGTCCATTTTGTAGTGTTTCTATGAGTTTACATAAAAATGATTTGGCTTTAAAATGCCATTATTGTGGATTTGCTCAAAAAATACCAGAGTTTTGTCCCTCTTGTAAAACTGGAATTATAAAAAATCATAGAGTTGGAACAGCTGAAATTGAAGAGCTTTTAAAACAAGAATTTCCTAAAAATGTTATAAAAAGATTTGATACAGATACAATAAAAAATGAGAAGATTCTAAAAGAGATTTTAGAAGAGTTTAATGATAACAAAATTGATGTTTTAGTAGGAACTCAAATGTTATCAAAAGGGCATGATTATCATAATGTTAAATTAGCTGTTGTTTTAGGAATTGATTGTTTATTAAATATGAACTCATATAAAGCTAGAGAAAAGGCTTTGTCCTTACTTATTCAAATTGCAGGAAGAAGTGGAAGAAATGGTTTTGGAGAGGTTATTATTGAGACAAAAAATGAGGAGTTTTTCAAGTATTATTTAGAAGAGGCTGGTTATTTAGATTTTTTAAAAAATGAGCTTGAGTTTAGAAAGGATTTATATCCTCCCTTCTTAAAACTTGCACGTGTAGTTTTATCCTCTGCAAATGGTTTGAAAATAAAAGAGGAATTAACTCAAATTGTCTCTTATCTTAAAACAATTGAGCAAATTGAGGTTGTTGGTTTTGGAGAGTGTGCAGTTTTTAAAATAGCGAATAAATACAGATATGAAATTTTGATTCGTTCAAAAAATTCAAAATCACTTTTAAAGGCTCTTCACTCAATAAAATCTGCTTATATTTCAATTGATATGGATACAATTTACTAAAAATCTAGTAAAATTTAAAAAACTAAGGAGACAAAATGGTAAATACGAAAGAAGATTTCAAAGAACTTATTGTAAATATTGAAAAACAGAGTTGGTATAAAAAACCTTTAGCTTTTGGGATTGCACGATTGAGTCGAGGAGTTTTAGATAAAAATCTGATTTTGGAAGCTAGTTATCCTACAATAAATTGGAATGAAAATAGTGGTAGTGGTGTGCTTTTTTTGGCTTCAATTAAACAAAGTGGATTTGAAATAGATACTTCCAAAAGTGAGGCTATTTTTCCTTTAACAGATAGTTTTTTAACTTTTTGCATAGAAGCTTATAAGCCTTTTTATGAAGAAAAACACCTTCACCAAAACCTTCAAGTTATTTCTACTTTGGCATCTTTACCAATAGATAGTGGACTTAGTGCTGATGATTTCAAAGTTGTATTTATTTTTGAAGATAGTAAACCACAAAGTGTTGAAACCACTTATTTAAAGCTTATAGCAAAACATAGTAAAAAGGTGCAAGAGCCAAATTTAGAAGGTATTGAAGATATTCTTACAAATTGTGCTTGGATAGATAGTGTACCTGTAGAGTTAGAGTGGTTAAGAGCAAATGAAATTATTTTAAAAGTTGCTAATAAATTTCCAAAAATTGATTATGTTGGTAAATATTCAAAATTCTTAAAACATGTAATTCCTGCTGATAATGAAACAGCTTGTAAGGCAAGTTTATTAAAATAGTTAAATAGCAAGAAGCTCTTGCTATTTAGTCATATATTTCTATTTTGGCATTTGCAATTTTATTGTAGATTTTTAAATTCTTATTTAATGGTAGCCATTTTACAAGAACTATTGCCAAAGCTTCCCACAGGGCAACCCAACCACCTATCATAAATCCTTCAGATATTATTTTATATGCTAGATTTTTATGTTCTGAAAGAGAAAAAGAGATAAATACAAGTAAAAAACCAATAATAAAAAAGATGATAGAGTTTTTTAAACTTTCTTTCATACTCTTTTTTTCCAAAAATTGAAGGTATGAAAAGTATTCATTTATGCTACCTTCAAGTCTTTTTGAAGAATCTAAACTAATTTTTTCTTCGAAATAAAATTGTAATATGAATGGCTCATTTGTTATTTCATCAACGCTTTCAAACAAATATTCTTCTAGTTTATACTTTAAATCTTTTTTTATAAATGAAGACTTTTTATCGTAATCTTCGTATAAATCTTCTATTTTTGTAGTATGGATTTTGATAAGAATATTTCCAAAATCATCTTTGTCATATCGGTTTAAGATATAGTTTTTCATTTATTTATTCTTTTTAGAAATTTAAGAATTTTAGCATAACCAAGCTATAACACAAAATATTCTATAATCCTGCCTTAAAATTTCAAAAAATTAAAGAGATAAAATGGTAGAGCTAATAAATATAAAAAAATCTTATCCAACTCAAGATTTATACCAAGATTTGAATTTACGATTAAATAAAGGTGATAAAGTAGGACTAGTTGGAAGAAACGGTACAGGAAAATCAACACTTTTTAAACTAATATTAGGAGAAGAACAACCAGATAGTGGTGAAATTGCAACTCCAAAAAATTATAAAATAGGGGCTTTAAAGCAATATTTTGACTTTACTGAAAAAACACTTTTGGATGAAACTGCTTTGGCTTTGAGTGAAGATGATAAGTATAATATTTATAAGGCAGAAAAAATTCTATTTGGTTTAGGTTTTAGTGAAGAGGATTTACAAAAAGAACCAAAATCTTTTTCAGGTGGTTACCAAATTAGAATTAATCTAGCAAAGTTACTTTTAACAGAACCAAATATGCTACTTCTTGATGAGCCTACAAACTACTTAGATATTTTATCTATTAGATGGCTTAGAGAGTTTTTGAAAAGTTTTGATGGTGAAGTTATTTTAATTACTCACGATAGAGATTTTATGAATAGTGTATGTACTCATACTATGGGAATTATTAGAAAAAATGCTTTTATTATTCCTGGAGGAACACAAAAATTCTTTGAACAATTAGCAAGTAATGAAGAACATTATGAAAAACAAAAAATTGCTCAAGAGAAAAAGATAAAAGATCTTGAAGAGTTTATTGCTAAAAATAAAGCAAGAGCAGCAACTGCAACTTTGGCTCAATCAAAAGTTAAAATCCTTGAAAAAATGGAAGTTATGGAAGATTTAGAGTATGATAAAGACCTTAAATTTGATTTCAACTATAAAGATACGAGTGCAAAATTTTTAGTTGAAGTAAAAGATTTAAGTTTTGGATATTCAAAAGATAATATTTTATTTAAAGATATAACTTTTGCATTAAGTAGAGGTGAAACTTTAGGAATTATTGGAAAAAATGGAAAAGGAAAATCAACACTTTTAAATGTAATTGCAGGTGAGTTAAAAGCTTTAAGTGGAACTGTAGATTATCATCCAAGTACAGTTTTTGGGCATTTTGGGCAGACAAATATTAACCATTTAAATTTAAATAATACAATTATTGAAGAGATACAAAGTGTAAATAATAAAATTCCAGAGCCAGTTATTAGAAATATCTGTGGAATTATGATGTTTAGTGGAGATAATGCAAAGAAAAAAATCTCTCTTTTAAGTGGGGGTGAAAAAAGTAGGGTAATGCTTGGAAAAATTATAGCAAAAGATGTAAATCTTCTTTTTCTAGATGAGCCCACAAACCACCTTGATATAGAATCAATTGAAGCTCTTACAAACGCAATAAAAGCCTTTGAAGGTTCAAGTATTATTGTAACTCACAGTGAAGAGTTACTAAGAGCTGTTTGTGATAGATTAATTGTATTTACAAATGATGGAGCTCTTTATTTCAATGGAACTTATGATGAGTTTTTAGAGAAAATAGGTTGGGGTGATGATATTGATGAGCCAAAGAAAAAAGAGGATAAAAAAGACAAGCCAAAGCTAAATAAAAAAGAGAGCAAACAATTAAGAGCGCAATTAGTTGCTAAAAAAAGTCAAGATTTAAAACCTTTAAAATCTGAACTTGAGGAGCTTGAAAGCAAAGTTTCTTCACTTTTTGGAGCAGATAAAGCAAAAGTTGAAAATAGTATTTTAGAAGTTATGCAAAAAATTGAAAATATAAATAAAGTGTTTGATGAAAAAATGGCTGAGCTAAGCTAAAAAGATTTTGAGAAAAGATAATTTATCTTTTCTCTTTCTTTGAATCAAATAGTTTTAAGATGTTTTTATAAGTATCTGCAAATTCTAAATTTATTAAAGATTCTTTTTGCTCTATAATATTTAAAGCTCTTTGAATATTCTCTTTCCCAAAAACATCACAAAGTCCATCAATATAATCTTCTAAATTTAAATCCTCTTGATATGCTCTTAAAACTTGAGCTAAGATATAGTTAAATGGTTTATTTGATTGTTCAAGGTTGAAAATCGCCTCTTCATACTCATCTAATTTTATTAAAATATCAGCCTTAAATTCAAAAAGTGAGAAATCTTTTTTGAAAATAACACCAATAAATGCACCAACATTTACAGAGTCATCAAATCCATTTAACTCATCAAGTAGCTCTTCTAAGTCATATTTATCTTTGTTTAAAATAAAATCTCTTATTAATTTTCCTTGATTTTTGTTGTTGTAAATCATATCTTCAAGTGGATATATTTCAGAAAAATTTGGAACTATCATGTGACAAGAGTAAAATCCTAAATAATTGTACTCTCTTAAGTAGATTGTTTTGTTTTCGTTGTCTAAAATCTCTTTTAAAAATAGATATTGTTCACTACTATTTTCTTTGTAAAATTTCCAAGGAGTGTAAGAGAAAGATTTATTTTTATTTAAAAATTGAAGAGCTACTTTTGCATTTGAATCTACAAAATGAGACTCTAAATTTGAACTAGAGCTAATCTCTTCAAGATCAAAAGTCGGTTTTTCAAAACTATCTAGCTCATCTATCTCTCTTCCTTGTAAAAGTTCAGTTAAAGTTCTTTCAATACTAACTTCTAAAATAGGATGGCTTCCAAAAGACAAAAATAGAGTATTATTTTTTGGATTTATAAATGCAATTGCAGTTACAGGATATAAGCCACCAAGGGAAGCATCATAAACTTTTATTATAAATCCATAATCTTCTAAAGCTTTTACATCTTCACTTATTTTTGTGTAAGAGTCTAAAACCTCTTTTGGAAATTCTGGAAGAGAAAGCCCTTCTTTAATTACTTTTAGTTTTACATATCTTTCAAAAATTTCACTAATTGCTTGAACTTTTGCTTCATCTTTTGTGTTTCCTGTAGATAAACCATTACTTGCATAAAGGTTTGATAATATACTTGTTGGAAAATATATTGTTTTTTGTGAAGTTTGATTTATAAATGGTAAAGATATTATTTTTTCAAAATTGTTTGAGTTGAAATCTAAAAAATCAGTTTTTTCAAGCCCTTCCATAGTGTAATAAACTTTGAGTTCATCATCTATAAAATCTTTGTTTAAATCAAACTCTTTTTGATCTATGAAAAATTTTCTATTCTCTAAATAGAAATCATTGAAGTATAAATTTGTTTGGAGTCTTTCAATAAATTCACCATAAGCACTTGCTAAACATGATTTTAAAAGGCTTCCTTTTCCATTTGAGAAGATAAAATTATTTGCACCTTCAAAGCTTAGATTTATTGAAAAGCTATTTTTTACAGGGTGTTTTTCTTTTGATAGTTTTATTTTATATCCAAAATCGTTTAAAATTTTTTCCATTTTTGCTATTGATTCTTCAAGTGGAGCATCTTTTGATAGTAGTTTCATATTATTTCTTTCTTAAAAATTTTGTGAAGTATAGCTAAATTTGTTGGATTTAGATTTTATCTAAAAAACAACCATTTCCATAAGGTTGTTTTGAGTAGTAGAGTTTTGCATGACAAACTATTAAAGCGTGATATTCTTGATATATAATCACCAATTTATCTTTATCTTTTTCTTCTTTTTCTAGTTCTTTTTCAAAAAAGTTTTTAATTTCTATATATTTTGTTTTTTCATTTATGAGTTTATTGTGTATAAGTAATCTTTTTGTGTATGCATCAACTTTGAAATGAGCTTGTTTAAAACCATATAAAAGCATACTATCAGCTGTCTCTTCACCAACTCCTTTTATGCTTAAAAGTTCATCTCTAGTTGGAATTTTTCCATTTAAGTTTTCAAAAAAATCTATAAAATTTAAAATATATTTTGATTTTTGGTTACTATAACCTGAGGGTTTTATGAGTTCTTTTAGTTCATCTAAAGGCATTGTTTTTATTTTTTTATAGTCTAAAGCATTGGCATTTTTTAAGTTTGTTAAGCTTTGAACAACTTGTTTAAAACTTCTATTTTGAGTTAAAATAGAAGCTAAACAAACTTCAAAAATTTGATTTTCATTTTTTGGATAGTCATAATCAAGTTTGTGATAATATTTATTTAAATCCATAAATGGCCACCAACCTTGTGGTCCATAAGTCCCATACAACTTATTGTAAATTTTAAATATCTTACTCATCTATTTGTTTTTCATTTGAAGATTCATAAGCTAATAATTCTTTTTTTCTTTCAATTCCCCATCTATAACCACTCATAGCACCACTTTTTGCTATTACTCTATGACAAGGAATTAAATATCCTATATGGTTTTTTCCTATTGCACTTGCAACTGCTCTTACGGCTTTTGGCTTATCTAAGTAGTTTGCAATATCTAAATAAGTTGTTACAACACCATTTGGCAGATTTAAAAGGGCTTTCCAAACATTTATTTGAAGGTTTGTGCCTTTTACAAAAAGAGGATATTTTTTGTTTTTTACAAAGATATTTTCCAAATATTCGCATGCAAGTTTTTCATCAAAAACTAAATTTGCATTTTCCCAAAGTTCATTAAATCTTTGAAAAATATCTTTTTTATTATTGTCTATAAAACCCAAGTAGCATATTCCTTTGGTAGTAAAACCAATTAGAGCTTCGCCAAAAGGAGTTTGTCCAAATCCATAAGTTATCTCTACATCTTTTCCTTTTTCTTTCCACTCTTTTGGTGTAACGCCTATAAGATTTACAAAAAGTTCATGAAGACGACTTGTGCTTGAAAGACCAATATCTAAACTACTATCAAGAATAGATTTGGACTCTTTTATATGTTCCTTTGCGTAGTTCAAAGTGACACTATGCAAAAACTGCTTAGGAGTAACACCTACATAATCCTTAAATACTCTTATAAAATGGTACTTACTCATACCAACAAATTTTGCTATTTCATCAACACCAGGATGAGATTTAAAATTCTCATCTATGTATTTTATAGCTTTTTCTATTTGTTTATAAGTAGAGCTATCTGTAGGTGTTGGCAATATTCTAAAGCCTTTTAATACGTCGAACTATTGTAAATTACGAAATTGCTAGCAAGTTCTTCTAGTTCT
>CAYLKG010000033.1:0-20797 GCA_964384195.1 uncultured Aliarcobacter sp.
AGCAATAGCTAGAGTTTCTAGGAAGCTCCACTCTTTAGGGTGGGGGTAGTTCACAAGATAGTATAGAACTAAAAGATATGACATAGGTGGTTTTTCCACTTATATTAAAAATATTCATTAATAAATTAATACAAAATTAACAGGACTTTGCAATACTTTTATAATTTTAGTAAAAGGAAAAAATAAAATTATGAGAGCAAATAAAGTTACTATACTTTCACTTGTTGTTGCTACAGCTTTGTGTGCAAATGAAACTACAACACTTGAACAAATAAATGTAGTAGAAAAATCAAATTCAAAACTTGTAAAAGATATAAGCTCAGAGGAGTTAAAAAGTGCAGATTTAGCAGAAGCTTTAACAAAAAATTCTGCAAATATTTCGATAGTTAGAAGAAATGGTATTGCAAATGATATTATTTTAAGAGGACAAAAAAAAGATAATATTAATATTTTAATTGATGATGCAAAAATTCATGGAGCTTGTCCAAACAGAATGGATCCCCCAACTTCACACGTTGTTTCAAGTAATATAAGTAATGTAAAAATTATTGAAGGACCTTTTGATGTTGAAAATTTCGGAACTTTAAGTGGAGTTGTAAAAGTTGAAACAAAAGATCCAAAAGAGGGGTTTAATGGTGAGCTAAATTTAAATGCTGGAAGTTTTGGATATAAAAAAGCTAGTACTACAATAAGTGGTGGAAATGAAAAAGTGAAAGCTTTGATATCTGCTTCAACAGAAGAGAGTAAAGCTTATAAAGATGGCAATGGAGATAACTTTTTAGAGCAACAAAAGAAAAGAGGAGTGATACCTGCAGGAACACCACCTTCTGATTCTAAATATAAAGATGGTGACATTAAGGCATTTGATAAAAAAAGTGTTTTAACAAAATTGCAGTTTAATGTTACAGATGACCAAGATTTGAAACTTTCTTATACAGCAAATAGAAGTGATGGTATTTTATATCCAGCAGGTCCTATGGATGCAGATTATGATGATAGTGATATTTATACTTTAGGTTATACATTAAGAGATTTAGGAACATTTTCCAAACAACTTGATTTAGATTACTACTATTCAAAAGTTGATCATCCTATGAGTGGAAAACTAAGAATTGGTGGGCTTATGCCAACACATATGACAAACCACTTAAAATCTTCTATTTGGGGAACAAAGGTTAAAAATAGTTTAGAAGTTGCAGATAGTTTAGTTACTTTTGGACTTGATACAAGTGTTAGAAATTGGAGAGGGGGGATGTATAGTACTAATACAAATACTGGCGTTATTACTGTTAAAGAATATGATAGAAGAATGTATTCAACAGATACTACAAATAAAGCATTTTTTACAAAAGTTGAAAAATCAATTGGAGCCTTTGATTTAGAAACAGGTATTAGATATGATAATACAGATATAGATACTCAAAGACCAAATGTTGCAGATAAGAAATATTCAAGTTTAAATGCTTATGTTTTTGGTGCTTATAACATAGATGAACAAAGTAAAGTTTTTGCAGGATTTGGTAAATCTTCAAGAGTTCCTGATGCAAGAGAGTTATATCAACTAGGTCAAACCGCACCAAGCCCTGATACTGAAGCACTTGCAATAAGTAAAGCTAGTTCAAACCCAAATTTAGAAGATACAAAAAATTATGAATTTGATTTAGGATTTGAAAAAACTATTGGAAACTTTTACATAAAACCAAAAGTTTTCTATTCTGTATTAAAAGATTATATTTATAATTCAGAGGTTACATCAACTAGTACAAAATTTGAAAATATTGATGCAAAAATTTATGGATTAGATGTAAGTGGTTCTTACTTCTTTACTGATACTTTCTCTTTTGATTATGGAGTTGCTTATCAAAGAGGTAAAAAAGATGGAGACTTTGATGATAAAGATTTAGCTGAAATTCCACCATTAAAAGCAAATTTAGGATTAAATTATCAATACCAAAAATCTAAATTTAAAGCAGAAGTTGTAGCTGTTGATAGATGGAATAAATTTGATGATAGTGCAAAAGAGCAAGAAATTGCAGGTTATGCTGTAACAAATTTAAAATATGCCCAGGAGTTATTCAAACACTTTGAATTAACTTTAGGAGTTGATAATGTGTTTGATAAAGTATATAACTCTACAAATACTTATCAAGATATCGGATATGTTGAAGTTGGAGGAGACCCGATACTATTTAATGATCCAGGAAGATATGGATATGTTAATTTAAAATATAGCTTTTAATAGCTATATTTTATTAATCAAAATCTAAAGTTGTTTGAACTTGTCCATTACTTCCAAATTCATTATCAATTTCCTGAGCTATTTTTTTGAAATCAACACCATTTATCTCTTTCAAACCTTTAAAAATCTCTTTTTTACCACTTATTAGCTCTTTTGATTTTATTCCATGTGATATAGATAAACTAGCTTCAACAAATGCTGATAACTTATCACATTGTTTTAATGCTTTTCCATCAATAGCTTCGTATTTATCAATGTTATATTTACTTATATCTTCAACTTCTGTTATTTTGTCATCAATTTTTACTTTATTTGCAAACTCTTCTTTTATTCCATTGTAAAGTCCTAGGATATAAGAAAACTCTTGTTGAATACTTTCTGGAATATTTGGCAAAATATCATCTTCAATTTTAGCAACTTCATACTCAGCAATAATATCTGAAAGTTCATCCACACTATATTTAACAGGGCTTATAATATCTCTTGTTAAAGCTTCAGGTAAATCATGAAATAGGGCAGTAAAAAAGTTGTTTTGTACTCTTTTATCACAAGCTTTTACATTTAAGCTATAAAAATATGAGAAAATAGCAACTGTTAACATATGACCTAAAACTGAAGTTTCTGGAATTCTTGGAGTTTGTGCCCAACGTTTTTGAAATCTTAATCTACCACTTAAATCTATTACTTTACTTAGTTTTTTATTTAAAGCAATTTTTCTCACACCAATTAATTCATAATAGTCTTCAATTTCAGCTTCTACGGCCTTTTTAACATCTTCAATATCACTTAAAAATTGACTAGTTTGATATACAATTGAAAATTCCCATCTAGTAGATAAGTAAGATGCTGCTTTTAAAATAAATCTCTCTTTTTTATACATATTTGAATCATTTAAAAACTCTTCAAATTTTTGTAAGAAATTTCCACTATCTATATCTTGTAATGAGCTTCTTAATTTATCTACAACCCAAGAGTTAATCTCTTTTGATTTTTTTTGCAAAGCTTTTCTAAAAACATCAGGTCTTATATCTGTAACAACTACTCTTCTTAAAAACTCAAATATACCAGCTTCTATAAGATGAGTAAAATTTATATCATCTTCTAATTTGGCTATAAAATATGCAATTATAAATTTATGAGCTTGTTTATCAAGTTCTACAAGTTCAACCATTCTAGGATAGTCATTCCATCTTTGAATAGAGGCACTTGAAAATATGTAATCAATAATTTTTGGATTAATCACTTACTATCCTTATTTTTTTTATTTTCATCAAAAAACATCATTTTTTTACCAAGTAGCATAGCACCAACAATTACTGTCATCATTAAATAAACTTGCCAATCACTCACAACTGTTTCCTTTTAAGCTCTACAGCTTCCAATTTTTCCTAACTCATTGATTTTTTCAACTCTTTGGGTGTGTCTTCCACCTTCGAATTCAGCTTTATCCCAAGCTTTGATAATAGCTTCAATCATACCTTGACCACTAACTCTTTCACCCAAACACAACACATTTGCATCATTATGTTTTCTAGCCATTCTTGCACTATATTCATTGTGGCATAAAGCAGCTCTGATTCCATCAAATTTATTTGCAGCCATACTCATTCCAAGTCCTGAACCACAAATTAAAATTCCAAGTGAACCAATATCTTCTAAAACTTTGTTACAAACTTTAGCTGCAAAATCTGGATAATCAACTCTATCTTTTGAATATGGCCCTAAATCAATAACTTCATGACCTCTTTGCTCAAATAAATCTTTTACAAAAGCTTTTATTTCAATACCAGCATGGTCTGCTGCAATATAATATTTCATCAATAAATTCCTTCTTCATGTTTAAGTTCTTTTGTCGTGTCAATATTTTTTTCTAAACTTTCAACAGTTTTGAAAACTCTATCCCATCTTACTTTATAGTTACTATCCCAAGAAAAGTAGATAAACCAAGGCGTCCCAACAATATATTTATAGGGAACACTTCCCCAAAATCTTGAGTCATTTGAGTGGTCTCTATTATCTCCCATCATAAATGTTTCATCTTCAGGAATTACAATAGGATGCATGTCAAATAATTCTCTAGGGGTTGTCATATCTCTTATAACACTTGGGTCATTGTGAATTCCTTTGTGTTCTTTTGAATAAGGATTTACGACAAACATCTTGCCACTAATTTCTATAGTTTCATAATCTTTAAAAGCTGTTTTAATATATTCATTTCCTTCTTTTGGATGAAGATATAAAACTTTATCTTTTAAAGCTACGATGTCACCACCAACAGCAACAGCTCTTTTTACATAGTGAATATCAGGGTTATGTGGATATCTAAAAACCACAATATCTCCTCTTTTTGGTCTTTCACCTTCTATTAAGTGTCCATTGTTATTAAAATCAGGTAAAACTTTTAGTTCTAGCCATGGAATTGTAGGAGTAGGTACTCCATAAGCAAATTTTTTAACAAAAAGCATGTCTCCAATTAGAAGAGTATTTTTCATACTTCCACTAGGAATCACAAAAGCTTGAGCTATGAAAAATATTATACTAAGAACTATTATAATTGTTCCTGTCCATGAAGAAGACCATTTATAAATTTTATTGAACATCTATTTTGCTTCTCTTTTTTCTCTTAATTTTGCTGCTTTAATAGTGTTTTTTAAAAGCATTGCAATAGTCATTGGTCCTACTCCCCCTGGAACAGGAGTAATATGTGAACATTTATTTTTTAAACCTTCAAAATCAGCATCACCTACAAGTTTTCCAGTATCAAGTCTATTAATTCCAACATCTATTACGACAGCACCATCTTTTACCATGTCTTCTTTTAGTAAATAAGGTACTCCAACGGCAATCACAACAATATCAGCTTTTAAAGTATGAGATTTCAAATCTTTCGTTCTACTATTGCAAACTGTTACAGTGGCTTTTGCATTGATTAAAAGTGAAGCCATAGGTTTTCCAACGATATCACTACTTCCAATTACTACTACATTTTTTCCACTAAGCTCAATATTATGCTCTTCAAACATTCTCATAACACCAAAAGGAGTAGCAGGTAAAAATGAGTCAAGATTTGAAACCATTCTTCCTACATTGTAAGGGTGAAAACCGTCTACATCTTTTAGTGGATTAATAGCCTCCAATACAATTGTTGTGTCAATATGTTTTGGTAGAGGAAGTTGAACTAAAATACCATCTAGTTTTGGATTATTATTCATCATATTTATAGTTTCAAGTAACTCTTCTTGAGTTATACTATCTGGCATTTCATGAACAACAGAGTAAATTCCGGCTTCTTTACAAGCTTTTGCTTTACTTGCTACATATGTAGCACTTGCAGCATCATTTCCAACAAGAATAACGGCCAATCCTGGAGTTATCTCTTTCTCTTTTACAATTTGTGCAACTTCTACTTTAACTTCTTCTTTTATTTTAGCTGATAGTGCTTTTCCATCTAGTAATACCATGTTTTTGCCTTAATAGTTATTTTAAATTTAGATTAGATTTTATCTAAAATTCAATTAATTATCAAAAATATAAGATTTAGTCTATACTTAACCTAAGATTTAGTAAATTTTTCATATAATCCACGCTCAATTCAAAATTAAAAACAAAGGATTAAAATGTTAGAGGGTATCGTAAGAGATAGTATAACTAAAGCTGCAGTTAAAGCATTAAGAAAAGATGGATATTTAATTGCAAATATTTATGGAAAAGGTCTTGAGAATATCTCTGCTGCTTTCAAAAGAAATGAGTTTATTAAATTTTTAAAAAATAAAACTACTTTAGCTTTTGATATTAGTGTTGCAGGAAAAACTTTAAAAGTAGTTGTTCAAGAGTACCAAAAATGTCCTATTACTTCAGATTTATTACATGTTGATTTAATGGTTGCTCAAGCAGGCGTTAGAACTTCTTATAAAATTCCAGTTGTTGCAACAGGAATTGCAAAAGGTCTTAAAAATAAAGGTCTTTTAATGTTACATACAAGAAGAGTTCCAGTAAAATGTACAATTGAGAATTTACCAAATAATATCACTATTGATGTTACAGATTTAGATACTGGTGACAACGTGTTATTAAGAGATTTAACTTTACCAGCAGGTGTTGATTGTTACTTGGATCCAAGAGTACCAATTGTTGGTGTAATTAAAGCTAAATAATTAAAATCTATGTATTTAATTGTTGGTCTTGGAAATATTGGTGAAAAATATCAAAGTACAAGACACAATGTTGGATTTTTAGTTATAGATTATATAACTAAAAATCTAAACACTTCAAATATAAATAATCCAAACTTTCAATCAACTCTTTTAAAATCAGGATACAATCTATTTTCTAAACCAATTACTTATATGAATAATTCAGGACTAGCCGTTAATGCTATAAAAGATTATTACAAAATTGATTTAGAAAATATTATTATTATTCACGATGATTTAGATTTACCTTTTGGAACTGTTAAATATAAAGTTGGTGGTGGACATGGTGGGCATAATGGTTTAAGATCTCTTGATTCACATATAACAAAAGAGTATATAAGAGTTAGAATTGGAATTGGTAAGCCCCAAAATAAAGAAGATGTAGCAAACTATGTATTGAGTAATTTTTCAAAAGTTGAAATGGAAGATTTGTATAGTAGAATTATTCCGCACGTTGCAAAGTCAATAGAAGCTTTAAAAGAGCTTGGTGTTGATGAAGTAAAATCTAAATATACATTGAAGTAAATATGAAAACATTAACAAGATACTTATTAGAAAAATATTTTAAAAATTTTATTATTGTTTTATTATCTTTGGAGATATTTTTTGTAGGTATAGATTATTTACAAAATTTCAAAAGTATTCCAGATTCAGCAAATTTACAACTTTTATATGTTTTATATAATGCATTTTTTACTCTTACTTTAGCCCTTCCCTTATCAATTGTTTTTGCTTGGGTTGTAACTTTAGTAATCTTTATAAAAAATAATGAGTTTGTAGCCTTTAATTCTTTAGGTGCTTCAAGAAAAGATATATTATCTCCAATAATTTTTAGTGCTTTGGCATTGATTGTTACATTAATTGCACTTCAAACAACACCTTTAGCATACTCTTATGACCAAAAAAAGAAGATTTTAGATAATCAGTATTTCTCAAGTACAAAAAATGATATTTTTTTAAAATATGATGATTATTTTGTTTATTTTAAAAAGCTTTTACCTCTTGAGCAAATGGCTGAGGATGTTCATGTTTTTAGGATTAAAGATGAACAATTAGTTGAAACATTGATTGCAAAAAATGCTAAATTTAAAGATAATAAATGGGAAATTAGTGAAGTAAAAATTATAAAAAATCCTGCTAATATAGATATTAATACGTCTAAAATAGAGATAACTTATTCAGATACTTTAACTATTTTGGAAGGATTTAAACCAACTATTGTAGACAATGTTTATGAAAATAAATCCGAATATTCTTTGTTTGATGCAATTTCAGCGTGGATTTTATTGAATAAACAAGAGATTAATACACAAAAAATAAGAAGTATAATTTATAATCAAGTTTTTATACCTTTTTTTATTTTTCCTATGATTTTTTTAATTTATGCATATTCATCATTAAATAGTAGATTTTTTAATCTAGGAAAATTTATCTCATTTTCTGTATTTGGAACTCTTGTTATTTGGGGAGTATTTTTTATGCTATACAAGCTTACAAATTCTGGCGCAATTATTCCAGAATTATCAATCTTAATGCCTTTATTTATTTGGTTTGGTGTTTCAATGTATTTCTATTTTAAAAAATTAAGAGCATAAATATGACAAATGTTAAATCTTATGGAATTGTTTTATATAAAGTTTCGAAAAAAGATGTAAAAATATTACTTTGCCTAGGTGTTGCAAGTGGGGATAAATGGGGATGTTTAAAAGGTGGCAAAGATAGAGATGAAACTGCTTATGCATGTGCTAAAAGAGAATTTTTTGAAGAATCTTCAATAAATGTTGATATAGCAATTTTTGAAGAATATTTTGAGCAAGTTAACTTGGAAAAAAATGTTGGGATTTGGCTTGTAAATGCTTCTAATGTGGATAATATAGATAAATATTTTGAAAAAGATAAATTGAAACCTGAGTATTTATCTTGGGAAAATTCTGAAGTAAAGTTTTTTTCAATATATAAACTTCCAAAAATAAAGAATAAACAAAAAGATTTAATAAAAAATATTAAGGATTTTTTGAAAAGTAAGAGTCTATACCATTAGCAATACCATTGGCTAATAATTGTTGATAGCTTTTTTCATAGAGCCTTCGACTCTCTTCAGGATGAGATATAAATCCTAATTCTATAAGTATTGATGGCATTTGTGCACCTACAAGAACCCAAAATGGACCTTCTTTTACTCCTGTATCTTGTACATCTTTATATTTTGACCTAGCAGCTTGTAAAAGTCCGGCTTGAACATCTATCGCAAATTTGTGTGAAGCTGTAATTCTTGGTCGATTAAGACTTTCTAAAAAAGCACTTTTAGAGCTTTCATTCATTTCTCTAATATCATCTTTATTTTCTAAAGCAGCAACTCTTTTTGCTCTTTCACTTCTAGCAGGACTTAAGAAAAATGTCTCAATACCACTAGTGCTATTGGCTTTTTCTTTTGGCATAGCATTCGTATGAATAGAGATAAATAAATCAGCATTTTTATCATTCGCTAGAATAGTTCTATCCATAACTTTGATGAATTTATCATTAGATCTTGTAAGATACACAGAATAGCCTCTTTGTTTTAAAATGCTATATAAGTATTTTGTCACTTCAAGATTTATTACTTTTTCATATCTTTTATTTGGTCCAACAGCACCAACATCGTCTCCTCCATGACCAGCATCAATCACAATAACTTTATTTTTTGAGTTACTTGATACTTTTGCATTTGAAAAAATTGGTTCATTTTCTACTAACTCTTTTTCTTTTTTATTTATTTTTTGTTCAACTTTTTCTTCTTTCTTAACATTATTTTGGTTTTGTGAAGAATTAATATCTTGATTTATAACTTCTTTTTTAACTATTTCTTTATTTCCTTCAGCCATAATTATTAACTCATTTGGCTTTAACATAAATGATATTTTAGGCTTAGAGCTATTTTGAATTCTTATTATTGTTGAATTGTTTGTATCTGAAGTTAAAATTTTATCAATACCATCTATAGAGAGTTTTGTAGGATTTAAAGGTTTATATCTACCATTTATTTCAAATGTATATTCATAAATATTATCTTTTTTTATACCTTTATGATTTATAAAACTTTTATCAATATTTTTATTGAATTTTACAACAATTTTATTATCATCTTTAGAAATTTCTTGAATTAGATTTTGTTTGTCAACATTCAAATTACTTTTAGTTTCTTTAGTTTTTACTTCTTGTATGATTAAATTTTGATTTTGTTTTTTTTCAGGTTCTTTTTTTTGTTCATTTTGAAGAGAATTTTTTTGTTTAGTTTCAAGTATTCTTAATTTTGCTTCATCTGGAGTTGTATCTTTTTTAAGTTTTTGTCCTAAATCAATAACTTTTTTTAAGTCAGAAATTTTTTGATTATCATCTTTTTTCAAAGATGATTTTAAAAACTCTATTTTTGCATCCCTATACTGCTCTTCTAATGAAGCAGCAAAACAGAGATTAAAAAGAATAGAAATCGTTAGAAGAAGCCTTAAAATAACTACTCTCCCTTAGTTAATTTTTCCATTAACTCTTTTACAGAGATGATTTTATCTATTCTGTACCCATTTGAACCAGAGAAGAATAGACCAGTTTCTACATCACCTTTATATGCAGCACCAAGTCTATCAGCTATACAGTATCCAACAATTTTTGCTTCATGTCCACGATGACAAGGTGCAACACAATTTGAAATGCATTGAACTTTTGGTGCTGTTTTATTTTCAATTGCAAATTGTAAATTTGTTTTAACACCTCTTGCGGGAAGTCCAACAGGTGAACCCATTAAAACAATATCCTCTTTTTTTGCATTTAGTAAAACATCTTTGAATTTAGAATCTGCATCACATTCAAATGTTCCAATAAATCTTGTTGCCATTTGCACTCCAGCACAACCTAAAGCTAAAAATCTATCAATATCTTTTTTATCCCAAATTCCACCAGCAGCAATTACTGGAATATCTCCCCAATTTTTAGCTTCTTCAATTACAGGAGGTACAATATTTTCAAGCTGAAATTCTTCTTTAAAACAATCCTCATATTTAAATCCTTGATGTCCACCACTTAATGGTCCTTCAACTATAACTGCATCAGGAATTTTGTTGTATCTTTGCCATTTTTTACAAATAAGTTTTAAAGCTCTTGCACTTGATACGATAGGAACTAACGCGACATCTGGATAATCTTTTGTAAATTCAGGCATATTTGTGGGAATTCCCGCACCTGTGATTATTATATTAGCACCAGCTTCACAAGCATCACGTACAACTCTTCCATAATCATTTATTGCATACAAAATATTACATGCTAAGGGTGCATCTCCACAAACCTTTCTAGCATTATCAAAAATCTCTTTTAGGGCATCTTTACTGTAAAAATTTAAAACCTCTTTTGGCTTATCTTTTTTCATGACGATATTAACTTTAGGGCTGAGTTTTTTATAATATCCTGTTCCCACTGCTGAAATTACTCCTAATCCACCTTCAAGACTTACATGTCCTGCTAGTTGATCCCAGCTTATTCCAACTCCCATACCACCTTGAATAATTGGATGTTTTATCTCATATTTTCCTATTTTCACAATTAGCCCTTCTTTACTTTATTATTATTTTTGCAAAACTTTTTTTACCTTTTTGGATAATATATTCTCCAGAACTTAAGTTTAGCTTGTCATCATTTATTTTTTCTTGATTTATTGATACCGCATTTGATTTTATATCTCTTCTTGCTTGAGAAGTTGATTCAACCAATTTTGCATCAACAAGTATTTGGCAAATCCAAGTTTCACCATCAAAAATAAACTCTTCTATATCAGTTGGAATATCTTTTTTTGCAAAAACTCTTTCAAATTCTTCTTTTGCAGCTATTCCAGCACCAACTCCATGAAATCTATCAACTATTTCAGCTGCTAATTCTTCTTTTATTTTTTTAGGGTGTAAATTACCATTATTTACACCTATTTTTATATCTTCAATTTCTTTTAAGCTTTTACTTGAAAGTAATTCAAAATATCTCCACATAAGCTCATCTGAAATAGATAAAACTTTTCCAAACATATCAAAAGGCTCATCTGTAACACCAATATAGTTACCTAAAGATTTTGACATTTTTTGAACACCATCTAGTCCTTCTAAAATTGGCATCATTAAAACAGCTTGTTGTTTTTTACAATTATAAGCTTTTTGTAGAGTTCTACCCATTAAAAGATTAAATTTTTGATCAGTTCCACCAATTTCAACATCACTATTTAAAGCTATTGAATCGTAACCTTGAAGTAGTGGATATAAAAATTCACTAACTGCAATTGGTGTGTTATTTGCATATCTTTTAGAAAAATCATCACGTTCTAACATTCTGGCAACTGTTAAATTTGAAGTAAGAGATATTAGACCACCTGTTCCGAGTTCTTTTAACCAGGAACTATTAAATACAACTTGAGTTTTACTTGGATCCAAAATTTTAAAAACTTGCTCTTTATATGTTTCAGCATTTGCTAAAACTTGACTTTCACTCAAAATTTTTCTAGTCTCACTTTTTCCTGTTGGGTCACCAATTGTTGCAGTAAAATCACCAATCAAAAACTGAATAATTGCTCCAAATTTTTGAAAAGTTGCTAATTTTTGTATCAAAACAGTATGCCCTAAGTGAATATCTGGAGCAGTTGGATCAAATCCAGCTTTTACATAGAAGTTTTCACCTGTTTCATAATATCTTTTTACTAGTTTTGTGATAGCTTCTATATCTATAATTTCAGCTGTTCCTCTTTGTATTTCACTTATTGCTTCGTTAATTTTATTTTCCATAATTTATTAAACCTTTATTTATTATATGCATCTTTTTTTGATAAAAATTCAATTACTTTTATCTCTTTTTCTACAATTTTTTTTACTTCATCCATATTTGAAATATTTGTTTCAAATTCTATATCGCAAAATTGATTATAAGTATGTTTTTGTCTTCCAAAATTTACAGTTAAAATATAAAAATCATTTTTAGATAAATAATTAAATACTTTTGCTAGCTCACCTTTAGTATTAGGAATACTAATTAAAACTTTGTATTTAAATACACTACTATTTGTCCATGTACAAAATAGCATTTGATGATTTGCTTTAATTTTTGAATAAGCTTTATCGCACATTTTATGGTGAATAATTGCATCATTTCCATTTCTAAACGCAACTATATCATCCCCAAATTTAGGATGACAACAGTGATCAAAAGAGATGGAATTTATATTAAAATTTGAATAAATCATCATATTGTCAAATTTAAACTCTTTAATTTTACTAGTTAAAATTTTAAATCTAGTCATTAAACCTTTTTCTTTAGTAATTCGTTTTTCAAGAAGAAGTTTTGCGTGTTTAAAGTAGCTTAAAACTTGAGGAACTTTATAGATATTATCAATATTATGAATTTCTAAAATATTTTCATAATATCTTGAAAAAACTGTATTTAAAATATTTCTTCCTGATAATTTATCTATCTCTTTTTGTCTTTGAGCACATAAAATTCTTAATTGCTTCTTTGCTCTGGTAGTCTTTAGCATATCTATCCAAGAGCATCTAGCAACAGTATCTTCCCCAACTTCAATAGATACTATATCTGTGCTTTTTAATACAGTAAGAAGTGGTTTTTTAATTTTATTTATATAGCAAGAAACTGCTTTTTCTCCAACATCTGTATGAACTGCAAAAGCAAAATCATAAGCAGTAGAGCCAATAGGGAGAATAAATACTTCACCTTTTGGAGAGTAAACAATTATTTCATCATTAAATAAGTTTTCTTTTGTTTCATTGTAAAATTCTTCAACATTATCATTTGAAAACTCTAAAGATTTTAACCAATTTAAGTTAGCATTTGAGCTTGAAGCATTATTTTTTTCACCTGTTTTATACGCCCAATGAGCTGCTATTCCATATTCAGCAATATTGTGCATATCAAAAGAACGAATTTGTATCTCATAAATTTTTGAATTGTAAAAAACTGTTGTATGAATAGTTTGATAACCATTTTCTTTAGGAGTTGCTACATAATCTTTAAATCTTGAAACTAAAGGTTTAAATTCAAGGTGAATATGCCCTAATGCTTTGTAACATTCAATATCGCTTGGAACTAAAATTCTAATAGCAAATAAATCAAGTACTTCCTCTATTGTAATACCTTTTCTTTGCATCTTTAGATAAATAGAATAATGATGTTTTATTCTTGAATAAATTTTGATATTTTTCTCTTCAAAACCATTTTTCTCTAAAAGATTTTTCGTAACAGTTATAAAATTATTAAAGCTTAGTTGCATAGATTGCTCATTTTCTTTTAAGAAATTATCAATCTTTTTGTACTCTTCTGGATAAATGTAGAAAAATGCTAAGTCTTCAAGCTCATTCTTTAGCATAGAAATACCCAATCTGTTCGCGATTGGAACATATACAACTAAGGTTTCTTCAGCTATTCTTCTTTGTTTATTTGGTGGTAAAACAGCTAGGGTTAGCATATTGTGGAGCCTATCACATAATTTTACAATTAAAACTCTAGGGTCATCAACAGAAGCTATTAACATTTTTCTAAAAGTAAGAGCTGCTTGAACAATTTTTGCATCAGTTGAATCTTTTGATGTTACAAAGTTTTCTTCTCTGATATCAGAAACTTTTGTGAGTCCTTTAACCATATTCGCAACATTTTTACCCCATCTATCTTCAACATATTCTAAAGTAAAAGGTGTGTCTTCAACAACATCATGTAAAAGTGAAGTTGCAATTACATCTTCATCTTGAGAAAAACTTGATGTTATTGTTGCGACTAAGATTGGATGAACTGCATAAGGTTCACCACTTTTTCTAAATTGTCCTTCATGGGCTTCTATTACAAAATCAATGATTTCATAAAGTTTTTTTGAAATATCAATTCTGGCTCTAAGTTTATTTATAGCACTATCAATGGTGTTAATGTTTTGTACTTCTCTTAGAAAATTATTCATATATTATAATTTAAAATAGACCAAACGACTATTTCTCTTTATCTACCAATCCATCAATTTTCAGTAACCCGTTTGCAATTTCATCAATAGCAATATCAGTATATTTCATTTTTTGAGTATTTTGCGCTAAAAGTGGTTTTGCACCCTTACTTAATTCATCAGCTCTTTGACCAACTGCAATAGCTAATATATATCTATCATTATCAACTTGTTTTAAAGCTCTTGAAATTCTTTCTTCTAATCTTTCCATTTAATCTTTTCCTTTTTTAAATTATTTTACTATCGAACAATTACTATAGTCACCTTTTACGATTCTAAGAAGGTTTCCTTGCTCATTCATATTTGTAACAGCTATTGGAAGTTTATTATCTTTTGCTAAAGCAATAGCTGTATCATCCATAACTTTAATTTGGTCTTCCAGTGCTCTATCATAACTTAAAATATCAAGTTTTTGAGCATCTGAAAATTTCATTGGATCTTTATCGTAAACTCCATTTACTTTTGTTGCTTTTATTAGCATACTGGCACCAATTTCAGTTGCTCTAAGAGTTGCACCAGTATCAGTTGTAAAGTAAGGGTTTCCTGTACCTGCTCCAAAAATTACAACTCTTCCTTTTTCAAAGTGTCTCATTGCTTTTCTAACAATAAAAGGCTCAGCAATTTCTTCCATCTTAATAGCTGTTTGTAATCTTGCACTAAGACCTTTGTGTTCAAGAGCTTCCTGCATAGCAACACCATTTATTACAGTGCCTAACATACCCATATAATCAGCACTTGTTCTTTTAATTACACCATCAGCAGCAGCAGTTACACCTCTAATAATATTTCCACCACCAATTACAATAGCAACTTCTACACCATACTCTACTAAAGTTTTGATTTCTTCAGCAATATAATCTAAAATCTTAGTATCAATACCATAACCTTCAGCTCCAGCTAAAGCCTCACCAGAAAATTTAACAAGTACCCTTTTGTTCATATGCTCTCTTTTTTTATAATAATTTCTTGATTCTATCTAAAAAATCATTAACAAACTCTTAGCTTAAAGCCCATTCATAAAAAGGTACAACATTAATTTTTATCTTATTGTTAGATAAATTTTCACTATTAGAAACAGTAATAATCTCTATTTTTTCAATACTAATTTCAAGTGATGTTTTTACAATTTTTTTGAGTAAATTAGAGTTTATTATTTGATTAAAAAATGGAATACAAACTATTGCTAAATTTTGTTCTTTTATGTAAAAATCTATGTTATCTAAATAAAAAATTTTGGTATTTTCTTTTATTAGCTCAAGAAAAGCCATGTTTGTAAATTCTTGCTTGAATTTTTTTGTAAAACTAATAGCATTTAAAAATGCGTAATTATAAGTATAAATTTTTTTTAAGCTCATTTCTTGATTATATTTTTCTACAAAAAAAATATTATTTTTTTCTTCTAATTCTTTACATTCTTCATAAAATCTATCTTTTGAAATTTTTATTCTAGTTTTTAGTTGATTAAATAACTGAAATATCGATTTTTTTTCATCTATGTTTTCTATTAAAATTTTTAATATTTCATAGCTTGTTTCATCTTTTGAATTTAATTTTATTATTTCTTGAAGTCTCGATAATTTTTTGTGTTCTTCAATATTTATAGAAAGAGATAAATTTCCATATTTTAGAAAACTATTGAAACTTTGCGTAATATTTTGATGTTTTGAGTCAAAAAGTAAGTATTCCTCAAAATCTAAAGCATATAGATTAATTCTTTCAAATGTTTCAAAATCTATATTTCTTTGAGAGGTTAGAATTATATTTTCACAATTTGGAATTTCACATTGGAAATTAAAATTTTCAAGAACTAAAACTCTTATACTATTTTTGTTAATAAACTCTTGTAAAGAAATTAGTTCATCTTTTATATCTTTGTTTCTCAAATCCAGAAAATCTAGATATAAATACTCTTCGCTCTTAAATTTACTGAGGAAATCAAAAATTAAATAAGATTTTCCAACTTTTGAAGGTCCACAAATTATTGTTTTTGGATTGTTTATTTTTACTTTTCTCTCTAAAAAATTTATTTTAGAGAAATTTATTTGGTAGTTTTCTTCAAGTAATTTCATTTCTTACTTAAATTTACAGCCTCTTTTATGGCATTTAAATAACTTTCAGTATTGATATTTTCATTTTTATATGCAATGTTAAATGCTGTTCCATGATCAACTGAAGTTCTAATTATTGGTAAATTTAGACTCACATTAATACTTTCATCAAAATATAAAGCTTTTAGAGGGGCTAAGCCTTGATCATGATACATAGCAACAAAATATGTGAAGTTCTTTCTTGAAAGTGGTGAAAATGCAGTATCAGGAACTAATGGACCTTTAAAAACATTTTTATCTAAATGTTTATTCGCTTTTTTTATAGCTTTGAAAATTTCCACTTCTTCGTCACCTAAAACACCGTTGTCACTTGCATGAGGGTTTAATCCTAAAACTGCAATATTTTCTGATTTCACATTTTTGTAAAAATCAAGTAAAAAATCTGCTAAATCACTCTCTTGGATTTTTTTTGCAACTTTTTTAAGTGCAATATGTTCTGTAAAAAGTGCCACAAACATTTTCTCGCAACCTAACATCATAATCGCGTGTTTTCCAAAATGATCTCGTAAAACTTCAGTATGACCTTTGTATCGAATATCAGCTTTATTCCAGGCTTCTTTATTAATTGGAAGTGTACAAATTGCATCAACTTTCTTTTTGCTTGCTAAATTTATTGCATCTAAAAAAGAGTTGAATGAATATTTTCCCGATTTTTTTGAAACAGTTCCAGCTTTTATGTCAAATTCACCTTTTGTTTCAAAAAGTTCAAAATTTCCAGGTATCTCAGCTTTTAAAAGATTTGAAGCTTGTGCTAGCATCTTTTTGTTTATACAATAAACAGGTTGACATATTTTTGAGATTTTATCGTGACATTTCAGGGCTATTTCTATTCCTATGCCATTTAAATCTCCAATACTAATTGCAATTTTAGGTAAATTATTCATTTATTATTTTTCTCATTTCAAGAATAGCTTCATTTAAACCTGTAAATACAGACCTAGCTATTATACTTTGTCCAATATTTAGTTCAATTATCTCTTTTATGTTACGAATATTTTTAACATTTTGATAATTTAAACCATGTCCAGCAGCTACTTTTAAACCTAAATTTGAAGCAAAATTTGAAGCGTTTTTTATCTCTTCTAGGCTTTTATTTAATTTTTCTATTAATTCATCTGAACTCAATTCTAACTCTTTTATAGAGTGTTGAGTATGTTTTAAATTTGTATAAAGCATTGCGTAGATATTTGCGTAAGAACCAGTATGAAGTTCTATCCAAGTAGCTTCTAACATATTTGCTAACTCTATTGATTTATTATTTGGATCAATAAAAAGTGAAACTTCAATTCCATTTTCTTTTAATTTTTGAATAGCTAAATCAATATTATTAAAGTTATTTTCTAAATCCAATCCACCCTCTGTTGTAACTTCATTTCTATTTTCAGGCACTAGTGTGGCTCTATATGGTTTTAGTTTACAAACGATATCAATAATATCACTATTAATAGAACATTCAAGATTAATAGGAAGAACAGATTGTTCTATTATGGCTTTAGCATCAATATCATGAATATGCCTTCTATCTTCTCTTAAATGAATAGTTATTTGATTAGCACCAGCAAGTTTACAAATACTAACCGCATCTAAAGGATTTGGGTCATTTATTTTTCTAGCTTCTCTTAGAGTTGCTATATGATCTATATTTACACCTAAAAGCATATTTTTCCTTATGATAAATCTTTTAAAGTAGCAATGTTTGCTGCTAATTTGTTATGAACTTCTAAATATTCATCTTCATTTTTTGAATCTGCCACAACTCCAGCTCCTGCTTGGAAAATAATTTTATCTTTTGTAAGCAATGATGTTCTAATTGTTATGGCACTATCCATATTCCCATCAAAACCAAAATAAGCAATACTTCCTGAATAAAAATTTCTTTTTATCTTTTCAAACTCTGCAATTAATTCCATCGCTCTTATTTTTGGAGCTCCTGTCATAGTACCTGCTGTAAATGTTGCCATAAAAAGATCAAACATATCATATTTTTCATCTAAAATAGCCTCTACATCACTAACAATGTGCATAACATGAGAATATCTTTCAATTCTCATAAGTTCAGTTACTTTTACACTTCCAGCGCGAGCCACACGACCTACATCATTTCTTCCTAAATCAACAAGCATTAAATGTTCGGCTCTCTCTTTCTTATCATTTAACAGCTCATTTTCTAAGCTTAAATCTTTTTCTAAAGTAGTTCCTCTTTTTCTTGTTCCCGCAATTGGTCGAAGTAACAAATGACCATCAATTAGTCTAATCATAACTTCAGGCGAGCTTCCTGCAATAGAAAAATCTTCAAATTCCAATAAAAATAGATAAGGGCTTGGATTTTTACTTCTGAGCGCTCTATAAAAACTAAGATGATCAACAATAGCATTTTGAATAAATCTATTTGACATAAGTATTTGGAAAATATCTCCACTTTTTATCATCTCTTTTGATTTATCTACCATTTTAAAGAATTCTTCTTTTGTATAGTTAAATTTTCCTTCATCAAGTATAACTGCTTTTTTTAAAGGAGTATAATTGTATGGTTTCAAAAGTTCAGATTCAATGATTTCTAGTTCATTTTTCATTTTTTCTATTGAAGTAAGAATTATTAGTTTTGAAGTTTTATGTGAAAATGCTAAAATTATTTTTGGTCTAATTAAATCTAAATCAGGAATATTTAATTGATCTTCCAAATTATTCATAGAAGATTTTAATTTTGGTTCAAACTCTTTTCCCATATCATAACCTACATTTCCAATAAATCCATCTATTAGACCAATTCCTAACTCTTTTGATTTTTGTTTATAAATTTCTTTATCAAAATTTTTATAATATCTTTTTAAAAACATAAGAGGGTTATTCTCTATTTTTTCTACATTACCAGTTTCGTTTTTAAAAAAACATTCATTGTTTTTATACCAAACTCTTTCTCTATCACCGATAATAATGTATGAAAAGTTTCCATCATTATTTGAACTGATACTACTTTCAAACAAAAAAGTAAGCTCTTTTGGATAAAGAGCCTTTACTTTTTCATAAATTGATACAGGTGTGAATTGGTCTAAAAATAATGTTTTGTTATAAAAATTCATAAATTATCTTTCTTAAAATTTAACTACATGTGCATTTGCAACATCTAAAGTTGTTTTAATATTTTGAATATTTTGGCTAGCTGCATCTTTTGAAGAGTAAGGACCTATTAAAACTTTATTATATAAAACGCCATTAACTTCATGTTGATAAATCTTATATTTTAAATTACCACTTCTGATTTTATTTATAAAACTATCCGATGGTTTTTTACTAAATGCTCCAACTTGTACAAAGTACCCACCACTTGGTGCAGAATCACTAGTGTTAGTTGTATTATTTACATTGCTAGAATTACTTTCATTAGCCATTAAATCTTTTACAGATTTTTTAACTTCAGTTTTTTGTACAGCAGGTTCTTTCTTAACTACTTCTGTTTTAGTTGGTTGTTGAATATTTTGTACTTGTTTAGCCTTCTTTTCTTCGACTTTTTTCATAGCATCATCAATTGTTTCATTTGAAATAGTTTGATTAGGAGTTGTTTCAGGTGTATGTTGTTGAACTTGAGTTTGTCCCGTATTTTCTTGAGTTGTTTGAATATTATTTAATCTTTCTTCAGTAGAAAGTCTACTTGGATCAATCATCTGCTCATTATCTTTTTTAGCTCTTTCGTTTATAATTTTTTGGAAATTTTCCTCAACATTATTACTTGATAAGCTTTTTGATTCAGAACTTTTAGCTCCATTTGAAGTAAATGAGTCTTCTTTAGGTGAATCACTAGTCAATAATCTAATTATTATAATTGTTAGTAAAAATAAAACTACTAATACAACCCCAAGCATAATATATTTTTTTTTGTTATCTTCATTGCTAAATGCAGATGCTCCAAGCATTATATTATCAAGTTCATGTTGAGAGTTTAAATTTGGGTTATTTTGTAGATTTTGTTCAAAACTATTTTGTTCAAAACTATTCTGATATGGATTTGTACTCTCTTGTTGCATGAAAGGGGCTTGTTGAGTAATAGTTTGTGGTTCTTCTACAATATAACTATTTTCATTTGAAGCTTTAAGCTCTTGTAATCTTTTTTCTAGCTCTTCTCTTTCTTGCTTTTTTTGAACATTTTTTAAGAACTCATTACCTTTTATTTGCATAAATTATCCTTGTTTTTTAACCTTAATACGTCGAACTATTGTAAATTACGAAATTGCTAGCAAGTTCTTCTAGTTCT